>UQTI01000072.1 GCA_900543975.1 uncultured Prevotella sp.
CTCAGCAAAGATTGCAAGCAAGCTTGCATCTCTGCCTTCGGTTTGCATTATCTTTGCATAAGATAACCAATAAAACGAAAGAGCGATATGACAAAAAACGTAAACAAAATCATGGCCCTTGCCTCATGCGGCTTGTTGCTGCTGCTGACAGCCATTGTTGTCAAGTTGATGGTTGGCGTTGACAGCCTGCCCGTCCTGTTCTTCCTCTTGTGCTTCGTCATGAGCGTTGTAGCCTTTCTCTGTTACAACATCACGAAGCGCCGCATGGACGGTGCCTCCTGGTCCGCCCTCTTTGTGTCGAAACCCTGTTTCGATGTCTTGATGCTCATGGCGTTTGTGCCCGCTTATGCAGAAGACAAGCAAGAAGAAGCGTGGTGGCCCGTTGCCGTTGCTGTTTTTACATGGTGCTCCTTTGATCTGCTGCGCCACGCCCTTGCCCAGCTCACCGCTTGGCGCGAGAAGCGCATGTCGTCGCGCCATGAGAACGAAAGCTGCGCCGCCGATGCCAGCCGCTCAAACGCCGACTATAGCATCGACATGTATTATTCGTTGCGGTTCAACGTCGGCACAATGATGTTCTACCTCTTTCTGTGCTTGCTTCTGAACCTCTTGTGCTTCGTTGTGGGCTTCAACTATCTTGAATTTTTCTACCGCCTACTGTTTGGCTTCCCCCTAATCTTCATCTTCCAGTATCTCATCTTGAAGATCAAGGCCGATGGGAGCAAGCTCTTTGTCTCTGACCCTTTCCGCGCGTTTAAGGTCTATCGCATCAACGTGAACGAGATAGAGAGCGTCACCGTGAGCCGAACCCTCTTGGGCCGCCGCCTCACCTTCTGCTATGGCTATGGCAAGAAGGCCGTGGCCTATCCCGCCGACCTCAACGACGTGACAGCCTATCTTAAGCGCTACCGCATAGCGGTTGATTATGACGACAAGAAACAATAACCTTGCAAAAAATCGAAATCTATGTTCAAGAAAACAAACTCTGTGTTGGCAGTTCTCTCCTATGCCCTTCTTATGTGGTGCTGTGGCTCCCTTGGCTTCAATGTTCAGCATCGTTACCTTTGGTTGTTCGTGGCCGCCGTCGTCGCGTCTCTGGTTCTGACGTGGCAGTTTGTCCGTGCCGTCAAGGAGAGCCATCGCGGCACCCCCTCGTTGTCTCATGCGTTCATGTCGAATCCTTTTTTTGATGTTGTGGCCTTGGTGCTCCTCCCCGTCTACATGCTCGAGTTTCTCGGCAGCGGTTGGCTTCTCTTCTTTGCCCTGTTGATGCTTTGGCTTCTCGTTGACGTGGTGCGGCATCTTGTCAACCGCTTTTGCGAAAGGTTCCTTCGCTAAACACAACTGCCCCACTTAGCCTCTCTAACTGCCACACTTAGCTCCTCTAACTGTCATACTTAGCTCCTCTAACTGCCACACTTAGCTCTCTTAACTGTCATGGTTGTTAAGGGCAGGGTGGGGGAAAACCCCGCTACAATATGGTTTTCCCCATCACCGTTTATAGTTTTTCCCCTTTTTTTATTCGCTTAAACAAGCTAACTTTGCAACATCGAAAGGAGATGATTCTTTTTCAAGAAACATAAGAAACAAGAAACGGAAGAAACAAGAAACAGAAGAAACAGGAAACGGAAGAAACAAGAAACAAAAGAGATAAGCGACAACATTTCATAACCCGATAAAAAAGAAAAAGCTATGAAAAGATTATTCCTTACCATAATGGCCGCGCTGACCCTCACGCTGTCAGCAAGCGCACAGAGACTGTTGGACGTTCGTGGTGAAGCACAATACATAACCGACAAGATGGCCCTTGAGCTGGGGCTCACTCCCAGCCAGCGCAACAGCATCTTGCAGCTCAACCTCAACTACCTCGATGGCATAACCAGCTATCGCGACATCGAGACCACAGGATGGAAATATCGCAACAAGCACATGAAGGCGCTGCTCACCCCTGCCCAGTGGAAGCTCTATAAGAAATCCCGCTGTTTCTATCGCCCCATAGGCTGGCACAACGACGCCTACGTTCATTACATCTACGCAAAATATCCGCGCCACAACAGCCACCAGAGCTGCAAAGGGCCGAACAAACATCATTATTGCAAAGATAAGCACAAATCTCATTGTTGCAAAGATAAGCACAAATCTCATTATTGCAAAGATAAGCACAAACACCGTTATAGCAAAGATAAGCACAAGCCCCATTATTGCGAAGATAAGCACAGACAGCCCCAATTCGGCACCCGTCGCAGCGGCCACGGCAACAACAGCAAGGAGGCGATAAAGCTGCGTAAGAAGATGCGAGAGCACATGCGCTCTGGTGCGCGATAGCCAAAGGTCCAGGCCCGCAGCAATCGGTTTTGCCGGTCGCACCACACGATGGCCACTACCGAGTGGCGTTAGAACAACACACATATAGAATAAACAGAAAATCCGGCAAAAAAGTCAGGGAGACGTGTCAACCGCATGGCATGTCTCCTTTTTACGTTTTTTAAAGGCTTAGAGCCCTTTACCCAACAACATTTTTTGCATGTCAATGCCAAAATGCGCGTTTTTTTCCGTAACTTTGCAAGATATAGAAAAAAAGGAAACAAGATATATGGCAGAATCTAATTTCGTAGACTATGTGAAGATATATTGCCGCTCAGGAAAGGGCGGTCGAGGAAGCATGCACTTGCGTCATGTAAAATATAACCCCAACGGTGGTCCCGACGGTGGCGACGGCGGCGATGGCGGAAGCGTCATCCTGCGCGGCAACCACAACTATTGGACCCTGCTGCACCTTAAGTTCCAGCGTCATGTCTTCGCCGAGCATGGAGGCAACGGCGGTCGCGATAAGTGTCACGGCAAGGACGGCAAGGACCAGTATATAGACGTGCCGTGCGGCACCGTGGTCTACAACGCCGAGACAGGCAAGTATGTGTGCGACGTGACCTACGACGGTCAGGAGGTGGTGCTGCTCAAGGGCGGCCGTGGCGGCCTCGGCAACTTCCAGTTTCGCTCAGCCACCAACCAGGCGCCGCGCTTTGCCCAGCCCGGCGAGCCCATGGAGGAGATGACCGTCATCATGGAGCTAAAGCTCCTTGCCGATGTGGGCCTTGTGGGCTTTCCCAACGCCGGCAAGTCGACCCTGCTGTCAGCCCTGTCGAGCGCGCGTCCCAAGATCGCCAACTATCCCTTCACCACCCTTGAGCCCAGCCTCGGCATCGTCGACTATCGCGACCACAAGTCGTTCGTCATGGCCGACATCCCAGGCATCATCGAGGGCGCGAGCGAGGGCAAGGGCCTGGGCCTGCGCTTCCTCCGTCACATCGAGCGCAACTCGCTGCTCCTGTTCATGGTGCCTGGCGACACCGATGACATAAAGAAAGAATATGAGGTGTTGCTCAACGAGCTTCGACAGTTTAACCCCGACATGCTCGACAAGCACCGCGTGCTGGCCGTGACCAAGTGTGACCTGCTCGACGACGAGCTGTGCGACATGCTTCGCGAGACCCTTCCCGACGACCTGCCCGTGGTCTTCATATCATCGGTCACAGGCCAGGGCCTCACCGAGCTCAAGGACATCCTGTGGCAGGAGCTCAACTCGGAGAGCAACAAGCTGCAGGAGATCACCGCCGAAGACACCCTCGTTCACCGCGACAAGGACATGTCGCGCTTTGCCGCCGAGCTGGCCGCCGAGGGCGAAGACGACATCGAGTTCCTTGACGACGACGACGTTGAAGATGCCGACGACATTGAATATCTTGACGATTTTGAATATGAGGAGGACGACCGCGATGAATGACACACCACAACTCAAGACCTACGACATGGGCGACGGCATCGTCGCCTTCAGCACCACCCGTCACGGCGGCGTGAGCACAGGCACCTCTTATGCCTCGTTCAACATCAACCCCTTCTGTGGCGACGACCCTGCCCATGTGGCAGCCAACCGTGAGCTGCTCTGCAAGGAGCTGGGCATCGACAGCCGCCACCTCATCCTGCCCCACCAGACCCACGGTGTGGACACGCGCATCATCAGCGACGAGTTCTGCGCCCTTCCCGACAACGTGCGACAGATGGTTCTTGAGGGCGTCGATGCCGTGATGACCAACGTCCCGGGCGTGTGCGTGGGCGTGTCCACCGCCGACTGCATCCCCGTTCTTCTCCACGACCCCAAGCACCGCGCCGTGTGTGCCGTCCATGCCGGATGGCGCGGCACCCTCGCCCGCATAACCCATAAAGCGACAGTAGACATGCGTGCCGCCTATGGCACCAACCCCGCCGACCTTGTGGCGGTCATAGGCCCCGGCATCTCCCTCGATGCCTTCGAGGTGGGCGACGAGGTGTATGAGCAGTTTGCTGCCGCCGACTTCAACCTCGACCGCGCCGCCGAGCGTCGCGAGAAGTGGCACCTCGACCTCGCCCTTCTCAACCGCGAGCTGCTCGTGCAGAGCGGTCTCGACGAGGCCAACATAAGGCTCAGCGGCATCTGCACCTATAACCATTGCGACCAGTTCTTCTCCGCACGCCGCCTCGGCACCGAGTCGGGCCGCATCTACAACGCCATCATGATCGAGGGGTGACGCCACAACCGTTTTGCTACAACTTGAATTGAATTGCTAAAAAATGAAACTGAGAACAATCATCCTGCTCCTCTCTGCCGTCGTGACCCTGTCGGCCTTCGCTCCCGCCAAGGACAAGTTTTCGGCAGCCGAGCAGCAGCAGATAAGCATAGCCACCCCAAATCTCTTCGCACAGTCTGACGCGTTCAGCATCGAGATGGGCCTTCTTGGCTCCAAAGAATATTCCTTCCCCCTGCCCGTGGGCAAGGCTGAGAAGCGTGGCGACAACCGTCTGGCCATCGTCTCCTCTGAGGGCGATGCCGTGAAGGCCATGTTCGACGGCGTGGTGCGCCTCTCGCGTAACCACCCCGACTATGGCAACGTCATCGTCATTCGCCACTACAACGGTCTGGAGACCGTCTACGGCAACAACGCCCAAAACCTCGTGAGCGTGGGCGATGTGGTGACGGCAGGCCAGACCATCGCCATCGTAGGCTCAAAAGACGGCAAGACCTACCTCGACTTCTCCATCATGATCAACGGCGCACGCATAAACCCCGAGACCGTGATTGGCCTGAAGAGCCACCGCCTGCACAAGCAGACGCTCCTCTGCACAAAGAAAGGGGCGCTCGTTGACGTGCAGACGCTTAAAAAGGGCGATGTCGACGTGGCCGACGACACGGGTGTGGACCTCGATGCCGACCCCTTTGCCAAGAGCGACGTCTATAAGCTCGACCTCGCAAACATAGAGAAGGAGCGTTGGGCCTATCCTCTGCCCGGCGCCAAGGTCATCAGTCCCTATGGCGGCCGTCGCCGTCATGCCGGCGTTGACCTCAAGACGAAGCCCAATGACGAGATCGTGGCTGCCTTCGACGGCGTGGTTACACGCTCAAGCTCCTATTATGGCTATGGCCTCTGCATCGTGATCAAGCACGCATGGGGTCTGGAGACGCTCTACAGTCATCAGTCGAAAAACTTCGTCAAGGTGGGCGACAAGGTCAAGGCCGGCCAGGTCATCGGTCTCACAGGCCGCACGGGTCGCGCCACGACGGAGCATCTCCATTTCGAGACCTCTTTCAAGGGCCGCCGCTTCAACCCCGGCATCATCTTCGACCATGCCAACCGCAAGCTTCAGCAGACCACCATCACGCTGAGAAAGAACGGCAGCATCTCGTCGGGAAAGAAATGAGAAAATATCTGAACTGTAGCGAAGGTTAATGTTTACATCGCGCTCGTGGTTTTTGAACATTAATTATCATTAATGACCCATTAATTATCATTAATACGCGCTTTGCGCGGAATATTGATGTCTCATTAATGTTCAATTAATGATGATTAATGTTCAAAACCTGCGCGAAGCGCAAAATAAAATGTTAAAACCGCAACGATATAATTGGGGTTCATCTTCAAAAGATCTGAACTGTATCGAAGGTTAATGCTTACATCGCGCTTCGCGCTCGTGGTTTTAATTTCTCCAAACCATTATTTTTTTTTATGCTAACCCATCATTAAATAAATAAAAAGCATTATCTTTGCATATTATATGATTAGTTATGGCTAAAAACACAATGGGCACCAAGTTGCCACGGAAATTGGAACAAAAGATGCAAGTGGTGGGAGAGCAGATAAAGTTGGCTCGGTTGCGCAGGAATCTGAGCGTGGCTCAGGTGGCGGAACGGGCAACCTGTTCTCCATTAACTGTGTCGCGTATAGAAAAAGGTGTTCCAACGGTAGCCATCGGCATTTATCTCAGGGTGCTTTACGCCCTGCAGTTGGATGACGATATTCTGTGGCTGGCCAAAGAAGACAAGTTGGGCAAGACTTTGCAAGATTTGAGTCTGAAGACAAGGAAACGAGCTTCTAAAAAGGAATAGGCGATGAAGAAACTTTATGTGTATGCCGATTTTGACTGGATATAATTCCTCAACACCTTATAAACGCAAAAAAGGCGTGCCATCTGTGATGACACGCCTTTATTATATTTCTTTCTAATCGCCCGCGATTACTCGCCCAGGCTGATAGCCTCTGAGGGGCAAACATCAGCGCATGTGCCGCACTCTGTGCACACATCGGGGTTGATAGAATACTTTTCGCCTTCAGAGATAGCGCCAGAAGGACACTCGTCAATACATGTACCGCAAGCGATGCAGTTGTCACCAATTACGTAAGCCATAATGATTATAAAAAATAAAATTGTTAATAATGTTATTGTTCTTTTTTTGATTGGTCTCCACGCAGGGTGGGACTTTTCTTATTGCAAAGGTACACATTATTTTTTATATACAAGCTTTTTGTCGGCTTTTTACACGTCTTTATCTCTATTTTTAACAAAATAAAAACATTAAGATTGTTTCGTTTGTCCGTTTTTTTTGCTACTTTTGCGGTCACGGAAAAGCATAAGATTGTTATGGAAAAAATGTTGAACCAACTGAAAAAACTGGAGCATGCCACAACACAGGAAGTGAAGAAGAGCATGCAGTGGAAAGAGGCGTTCAAACGTCTCGCCGGCTACGTTAAAGGCACAGAGAAGCTAAGCCCTGAAACGCTCGACAGGCTCGCGCTCATCATGGGGTTCCAAAACTGGGAGGGACTGAAGAACGCACTGCATGGAACGGCAGACGGGGATACGAACTTTGAATGAAGAGCTTTTAAAGTGAAGAGCTTTTTTAAAGTGAAGAGTGAAGAGTGAAGAACGAAGAATTCGTTTGCTCTTTTCGGTAAATATAAAGAAAAAGAGATAAAGATAATAAAAAAAAGAGACCGCTATTCGTGTGGAACACGTGTTAGCTGGTCTCTTTTTTATTTCTTTTCTGCCTTAGGCTGAAAGGAGATGCTTACTTCTCGGTGTTGACAACACGCTTCTCAGCGATGCGTGCCTTCTTACCTGTGAGATTGCGCAGATAGTAGAGCTTAGCGCGACGCACCTTACCGTGCTTGTTCACCTCGATGCTGTCGATGCTGGGTGACTCGATGGGGAAGATACGCTCCACACCTACAGTTCCAGACATCTTGCGAACGGTGAAACGCTTCTTGTCACCGTGACCAGAAATCTTGATCACAACACCACGATAGAGCTGGATACGCTCCTTTGAACCCTCGATAATTTTGTAAGCGACTGTGATAGTGTCACCAGACTTGAACTCCGGGAACTTCTTGCCGGTTGCAAATGCTTCTTCAGCAACTTTAATTAAATCCATTGTAAATTTTGATAATTAAATTTGTTTATCGTCCCAACGTAACGTAGCGAGCAACACTTCTTCCCACCATAGGTTACGCCGAAAAGCGGTGCAAAGTTACTGCTTTTTTCTCATTACCGCAAATTTTGAATGCCTTTATTGATGATAAACCTATGAATTTTAGTAACTTTGCAGATAATTAAACTTATCTCTTGCATAAGACAGGCTCCACCTCAGCACATATTGCAGGCACGCTTGCACCTCTGCTCCCGGTCCGCTCTATCTTTGCAGATAAACAAACCAATCGTTATGTTGAAAATAATTTTTAAAACCCTTCCCGTTGCGGCATTGCTGCTCTGCACGTCGTGTGCCTCACACTGGCAGATGACAGGCGTGGAGCGCACACGCATACTTGTTGACAAACGTTACGACGCGCAGCCCGACGCTCAGGCGGCTGCGTTCCTGAAGCCTTTTGCCGACGAGGTGAACAAGGATATGAGTCCGGTGGTGGGACGCACCGCCCGTTACATGGCGTCGCACCGTCCCGAGAGCGAGCTCTCTAACCTCTTGTCTGACATCCTGATATGGGGAGGAGCACGGTTTGGCGAGAAGCCCGACTTCGGCGTCTACAACATCGGCGGTATACGCGCGGCGCTGCCTCAGGGCGAGGTGACCGTGGGCGACGTGCTCGACGTGGCACCCTTCGACAACAAGATCTTTTTTCTCACCCTCACCGGCGACAAGGTGCTGGAGCTCTTCTCGCAGATTGCCCATCGCGGCGGCGAGGGCGTGAGCCACAGTGTGTGCCTGCACATCTCCCGCGACGGCAAGCTGCTCTCTGCCACGGTGGGCGGACAGCCCGTCGACAAGAACCGCTCTTACCGCATTGCCACGCTCGACTATGTGGCTCAGGGCAACGACGAGATGGTGGCGTTCAAGGCCAAGACCAACGTGGTGGCTCCCGACAGCGAGAGCAACAACCTGCGCTTCATCATCATGGACTATCTGCGTGAGCTTGCCTCAAAGGGCCAGGCGGCAGACAGCAAGGTGGAGGGCCGCATCGTGGTGGACGACTGATGTTTGCGCTTCGCGCGGTTTTTAAACATTAATGGCCGTTAATTGAACATTAATGGTCATCAATATTCCGCGCTTTGCGCGAGGGGTGAACATTAATGGCCATTAATTGAACATTAATTGTCATCAATATTCCGCGCTTCGCGCGTATTAATGATAATTAATGGGTCATTAATGATAATTAATGTTCAAAACCTGCGCGAAGCGCCTAAGCCCCAACGGAGCGCAAGAATGTTCAAAAAACATCAAGCGCGAAGCGCGACGTAAATAATAATTATAATTTTAGAACGTTCAATTAAATATTTCAATTAAATATTGATTCGCATTTTCAATATAAAAAAATAATAAATAATAAATAAAAAATAATAAATAAAAAATAATAAATAAAAAATATGACTCTCAGAAAAACTGTTGTTTTATATATGCTTCTGCTCTTCACGGCCGTGGGAGCCTACGCGCAGAAGCACCTCGAGGTGTTGCACACTAACGACACCCACAGCTGCATAATGCCCCTCAACCCCAACCTCGCCGACACGGCGGTGGCAGGACGCGGCGGCTTCCTCCGTCGTGTCGCCATGATCAAGGAGGAGCGTGCGAAGAACCCTGACCTGCTGCTCATCGACAGCGGCGACTTCTCACAAGGCTCTCCCTTCTACACCATGTTCAAGGGCGACGTTGAGGTTGGTCTGATGAACCTGATGGGCTACGACGCCGTGACCATCGGCAACCACGAGTTCGACTTTGGTCTGGAGAACATGGCACGCATCTTCAAGATGGCAAAATTTCCCGTCGTGTGTGCCAACTACGACTTCACAGGCACCTGTGTCGAGGGCCTCGTCAAACCCTATGTCATCATTAAGCGCAATGGCCTGAAGATCGGTCTCTTCGGCCTCTCGCCACAGCTCGAAGGGTTGGTAGACCTCTCCAAGTGTAAGGGCGTGACCTATCTCGACCCTGTCGAGGTGGGCAACCGCGTGGCGGCAGAGCTGAAGCACGACAAGAAGTGTGACGTCGTGATCTGCGTGTCTCATCTCGGCTGGCTGCGTCCCGACGAGATGGGTGACCAGAAGTTGCTGGCCAGCTCTAAGGACATTGACCTCGTGCTCGGTGGCCACTCCCACTCTTATTTCAAGGACCTTCGTTACGTCAACAACGCTGACGGCAAGGCGGTGCCTGTCGACCAGAACGGCAAGAACGCCATGTATGTGGGCAAGCTCACGCTCTCTTTCGACAAGAAGTGAGCACAGCCTATTTTATAGACGAAAAAATGTTTTTTGCGCTTCGCGCAGGTCTTGAACATTAATTATCATTAATTGAACATTAATGAACATCAATATTCCGCGCTTCGCGCGAGGGGTGAACATTAATGGCCGTTAATTGAACATTAATGAACGTCAATATTCCGCGCTTCGCGCGTATTAATGATAATTAATGGGTCATTAATGATAATTAATGTTCAAGAACCGCGCGAAGCGCGAAAATTGATGACAATTAATGTTCAATTAATGGCCATTAATGTTTAAAAACCTGCGCGAAGCGCCAAAGCTCCAACGGAGCGCGAGAATGTAAAAAAAACAACCCCGCGCGAAGCGCGAAATAGAGATGTTTTAAACATCGCGAAGCGCGATGTGAAAAAGGTTCAACGCCAATTGTTGCTTATGAGAAAAATTGTTTATAGCTTATTGCTGCTTGTCCTCTTCCTTGTTGCCGCCGCCCCGCGGGCCGTGGCACAGGACCGTGTGGTGCAGAACCGTCCTTACACCGACCTGCGACCCTTCCATTTTGGCGTCGTCGTGGGCACCCACTTCCAGGACATGGAGCTGGTGAACGCCGGCCCCCAGATCGTCACGGCCGAAGACGGCACCACATCAGAGGCGATAATAAGCGTCGACCAGGACCGTTGGGACATGGGTTTCAACGTCGGCGTGCTCGGTGAGCTGAGGCTCAACACCCACCTGCAGCTGCGTGTCGCCCCAACGATGTATTTTGGCACACGCCATCTCACCTTCCTCAACCACACCGACCTCGACCCCGACGGCCAGCCGCGCGAGCAGCGCCAGGAGCTCAAGTCGGCATACATCGCCACGGCGTGCGACCTCATCTTCGCCGCCCCGCGTTTCAACAACCACCGCCCTTACCTCATGGCGGGCGTCACCCCCATGCTCAACCTCAGCGGCAAGAGCAGCGACATCATAAAGCTCAAGCGCTACGGGCTTTATGCCGAGGTGGGCGTAGGTTGCGACCTCTACCTGCCGTTCTTCAAGCTGCGTCCTGAGCTCAAGTTTATGTACGGCATAGGCAACAACCTCGACACCAACCACGCTGCCCAGCTGCGCGACAAGAACCTCGTCAAGTTTGCCAACGCCGTGAAGGAGGCCCGCACCAAGATGATCGTCCTCAGCTTCTATTTTGAATAAGGTTTACGGTCACTTCGCTGATGCTTTCTCCTCTTCCAGCAAAAACTTGTACACCGGCACAACCTCAATGTTCATGCCCAGTTCGGATGATGCTATAGTCTCTTCTTGGTCGTAGGTTATGATCATGCATCTCTTTGCATCAAGAAACTTTCCCACTTTCTGCAATGCCGATATTTCCCGGTTTCGTGTCGCATCCTCTGTCATGCGATACGACACCTGAACGAGCAGCCCGTCTTTAGGCACACAGAAGTCGACCTCCGTGTTCTTGTTATAATAATACAAGTCGTCGCCATACCTCTTGTAAAGATCTATGGCCACAATGTTCTCCAACAGCTTGGTCTCTGGCTGGAAGAGAAACAGGTTGAGAATGCCGTTGTCGTAGAAATAATGCTTCTTTATCGTCTCACGTTCGGAGATAGAGTCGGTGAAGGAACTGATGCTGAATGTGAGGAACGACTCGTGCAGATAGTCGAGATATGAAGCAATGGTTTCTCTCGCTATTTTTGTGCCGTCTCCTTGCAGAATGTTCTGCAGGCGTTTTATAGCCGTAGGTTGCATCACGCTGTCAGCCAGCTTTCTTATAAGCAAGCGTAGGCTGCGCTCGTTCCTCACACCTTTTCTTATAACAATGTCGGAGAACAGAATTTTCTGATAAACCGACTGAAGCCACGATTTTTTGTCTTGCATGTTGAACACTTCCGACAGTCCGCCATAGTAGAAATAATCGGAAAACAGTCTCAACACATCGTTTTTTACAGGCGACAGGTCCCAGAATTTTGTGAGATGCACCTGTTGATATTCCAGATATTCTTCAAAGGAGAAAGGATGTATCTCCTTTGTCAGGTATCTTCCGCCCAATGTAGAGCTTATCTCTCGACTAAGCATGTGGGCATTGCTTCCGGTGATGTAGACACGATATTTCTCGTCTGCCAGCCGGCGGGCAAAATGCTCCCATCCTTCTACGTTCTGAATTTCATCCAGAAAGATGATCGGCTGATGGCTGAACATCTCGCGATAGGCCTCAAGAATGAGATGCAGCTCTTCCTTGCGGATGTCGGCGATACGTTCGTCCTCAAAATTGACAAACAAGATTTCTTCCACCGAATGTCCTTGTGCCACAAGATTCTGGATCTTCTGATAAAGCATGTACGACTTGCCTGCACGACGAATGCCCACCAACACATAGTTGGCGTTTTCCTCCATACTGATGCTGCGTCCTTGTAGTTTCACTTTGCCCACAAACTCTTGCTGCCAAAGGATAATCTTCTTTATAACATTCTTGTCCATAATCTTTGCTTTTGTTCTGTTCTAATTGCAAAGATAGCATAAATAAATGATATAAACCGCATTTTTTTATAAAGATGCAGTCTATACACTGCATAAATTGCCCATAAGATGCAGTCTATACACTGCATAAATTGCCTGAAAGATGCAGTCTATACACTGCATCATCTCGTTTTTGCGACAAAGGCAACTGCTTGTTTTGTCAAAAAAAAGCATGTGAAAGGCGTTGTGCATGAAGGGCGGCGTTTTGCATAAATATGCAAAACAAGGGTTTTGGGTGAATAAATATCCAAAACAGCGGTTGTAAGCAAAAGCAAGGGTTTTGCTTACTGTTTTGAAAAATAAGGGGTGTTTAACTTATTATTTTTGTTAACAACTCTTAAAATAAGGGTGGCTTTGTCAAAGGGCCTCTTTGAGGCTGTCAAAGGGCCTTAATGAGCTCGTCAAAGAGCCTCTTTGACAACGTCATTTGGGCACTTTCAAATCGTAAGTTGGGCCCTTTTAAAATGTCGCTAAAAAAGACCCCAAAACTGCATAAATATGCAGTTTTGGGGCTCCTGGTTTTTCCTTTTGTTGTGTTCATATCCTCACCAGAAAAAGCAAGTTCGCCTTCCAATCAAGAGTCCTCTGCCCTTATGATGTAAGATTTGCCGGATAAATACTCAAAGAAAGGAAAAAAACATGAGGATTTGAAAAAAACATTGTAAATTTGCAGAAAGGAACAAAAAAACAGGAGCTATGGTAGAGACGAACAATAGAAGATTGCCCGTAGGCATCCAGTCTTTTGAGAAAATAAGAAAGGAAGGATACCTTTATGTTGACAAGACAGATATTATCTGGCAACTTGCCAACACAGATAAAACATATAATTACCTGAGCCGCCCACGCCGCTTTGGTAAGTCGGTGCTTGTCGATACTCTCGAAGCCTACTTCATGGGAAAGAAGGAACTATTCGAGGGATTGAAGATAATGGAAATGGAGAAGGAATGGGTTAAGCGACCTGTCATCCGACTTGATATGAGTCGTGCAGGAGCAGAGCCTGATACCTTGCGCTCTTATCTCAATAATATTTTCAGACAATACGAAAAAGAATATTCATTGGTTCCTAATCCTACAGATAGTCTTGCCGACCGCTTCAATGCAATAATCGTGGGTTCGTATGAGCAGACCGGACAACAAGTGGCTATCCTCATAGATGAGTACGACTCTCCATTACAGCATTCATGGAAGACTCCTCAGCACGAAGCATGCACCAGCATCTATAGAGAGGTGTTTGCCATATTGAAAGCCGACGACAAATACGAGAAGTTTGTCTTCATCACAGGCATAACCAAGTTTACACAGATTTCTCTCTTCTCTGTGCTCAATAATCTGAGTAACATCAGTTTCGACCCGGAATATGCTGCCATTTGCGGCATTACCAAGGAAGAGGTGTTGCGTGATTTCAAGCCAGAAATCAACAAGCTGGCAGAATATGAAGGTTGGACATTCGATGATGCCGTAGCACAGTTGACTGCATATTATGATGGCTATCATTTCAGTCGTCGAAATATGGTGGATGTTTTCAATCCATTCAGCCTAATCAATGCGTTGGCAGATTCTGACTTGAGAAACTATTGGGCTTCGTCTGGGGCAACCTCCCTGCTTCCTAAGTTTGTCGACGACATGGAGATAAAAATGAAGAATTTTGAAGAATGCCCAATAGACAGCGATACATTGGAGACTTCGGATGTGACAGGAGGCGGTGCTGAACTGTTCCTCTACCAATCGGGATATCTTACAATAAAAAGTTATACAG
>UQTI01000073.1 GCA_900543975.1 uncultured Prevotella sp.
GCAGCAAAGCGGCCAAGCACAGCAGCAGGAGCAGGGCGGTGAGCAGCAAAGCGGCCAAGCACAGCAGCAGGAGCAGGGCGGTGAGCAGCAAAGCGGCGAAGCACAGCAGCAAGAGCAGGGCGGTGAGCAACAAAGCGACGAACCAAAGCCGTTAGACGAGATGACGTTTTGGGACCATCTGGAGGCGTTGCGCTGGATGCTTGTAAGGGTGTTTTCAGCCCTTGGCATCTTCATCATTGGCGGCTTCGCTTTCATTCCCTGGATCTTCGAGCATGTGATCATGGCTCCCATCGACAACCAGTTTTTCCTTTACCGTTGGTTGGCAAAGATGTCGGAGCAGGTGGCCATCATGCCCGACGACTTGACGCGCCCGTTCCATGTCAGCATTATAAACATCCGACTGTCGTCGCAGTTTTTCCTCCACATGTCGCTGTCGTTCTGGTTGGCGTTACTCATAACCTTCCCCTATCTCGTTTATGAGGTGTGGAAGTTTATCTGCCCGGCGCTCTATGAGAACGAGCGCAAGAGCATGAGGTTCACCTTTGTCTTTGGAACGGTCATGTTCTTCATTGGCTGCGTGGTGGGCTACAGCGTGGTGTTCCCGCTGACGCTGCGGTTCCTCTACAACTACCAGTTGAGCGCATCGATCAGCAACCAGCTGTCGCTCGACTCGTACATGGACAATTTCCTGATGCTTGTGTTCATGATGGGCATCGTGTTTGAGCTTCCCCTGGTGTCGATGCTTTTGGGCAAGATTGGCATTCTGCACCGCGGCTTCTTCAGCACCTACCGTAGCCACGCCGTTGTGGCGTTGCTTGTGGTGGCTGCCTTCATAACGCCCTCGTCAGACCCCTTCACCCTCATGGCGGTTTTCATACCTATCTATATTTTATGGGAGCTGAGCGCCTTCCTGGTGAAGCCAGCGCCAAAGGACGATTAAGACAGGAGAGGGGGCTTTCTTTGCCTTTCGCTGGCAGAAGAAACATTTGCTTCGCGCTTTGCACGAGCAAACACAAAATAAAGCATACCTTCTTGCGGAGGTTTTAAAGACAATAGAGACAATAGGGACAATTCTTTGATTTGCTGCGGCTGTTATAGCTTCTCAATCAAAGAATTGTCCCTATTGTCTCTATTGTCTTTAAAAAAACGTCAAGAAGATAACGTTATCCCCCTATTGTCTTTAAAAAAAACACCAAGAAGATAACGTTATCCCCCTATTGTCTTAAAAAAAACGCCAAGAAGATAACATTATCTCCCTATTGTCTTAAAAACCAAGCCCATTGTCGTTCAGACAAAGAACATGATAATAACCTGAGCGATGACAACCCTAAGGAACATGCCGAGCGGATAGACCGATGCATAGCTCACAGAGGCCGAGTCGCCCTTCATCGTGTCGTTGGCATAGCCCAGAGCCATGGGGTTAGCCATAGCGCCACAAACGATGCCGCAGACCGAACCGAAATCGAGCTTCTTGCTCTTCAGCGCTATTATGCCCACAATGAGCACAGGCACCACGGTGAGCACGAAGCCGAGGCCTATCCACAGCAAGCCCTCAGGGCGCATGACGGTATGGAAGAAGTCGCCGCCGGCAGCAAGACCCAAGCAGGCGAGGTATAGCGAGAGGCCCAGCTTGCGGAGCATGAGCGATGCCGACCGCGTGGTGTAACTGATGAAATGGGCGCGTGGACCAAGCGATCCCACAAGTATGCCGACGATGATGGGGCCGCCGGCCATGCCCAGACGCACGGGAGCGCTCATGCCCGGCAGGTTGAGCGGAATGGTGCCGAGGGCGAGACCCAGGATCATGCCGAAGAAGATGGCGCCGAGGTTTGGCTCGTTGAGCACTTGAACGGCGTTGCCAAGGAAGCTCTCCACATGGTTTATGGCGTCGGGCTTGCCCACCACGGTCACGCGGTCGCCATACTGGAGCATAAGATTGTCGGTGGCAAGCAGCTTGATGTCGCCGCGCATCACACGGCTGACGTTCACGCCGTAAGCATCGCGCAGATGAAGGGCACCGAGCACCTTGCCGTTGAGCACAGGACGGGTAACGACGATCACACGACTCTCCACATGCGAGTCGATGGCGTTCCAGTCGATCTTCTCGCGGTTCCAGTCTTTCTGCACCTTCTCGCCAAACAAGATCTCCATGGCGTCGGCCTCATGGGGCGTGGTCACCACCAGCAGGTTGTCGTTGATGTGGATCTGCGTCTCTGCCAGCGGCACGATCACGCCGTCGCCGCGCCAGATGCGTGAGATGATAAACTTCATGTGTGTCATCTGCGCAATCTCCGCAATGGTCTTTCCCGCGAGGGCTGGGTTGATGGCCACATATTGAGCTATGTAGGTATTGTCGGCATCGGGGCTGATCTTCGGTTTCAGGTCATCGGGCTTGACAACAAAGCGCCGCATCAGCATCATGGCAAGAATTACGCCCACCACACCCAACGGATAGGTCACGGCGCAGCCCAAGGCGGCACCGCTGCTCGGCACCGAAGCATGCTCAAGCGCCTGTTGGGCGGCACCGAGCGCCGGCGTGTTGGTGGTGGCGCCACACAAGATGCCCACCATATCGGGCATGCCCACGGGCAGCACGAAGGTGAACGCAATGGCCATAACGGTGCCCACCACGATGACGGCGAAGCTCCACATGTTAAACTGTATGCCCTCATGCCGCATCAGTCCGAAGAAGTTGGGACCGACATACAGGCCGAGGGTGTAGACAAAGAGCGTCAGTCCGAAGGTCTCGGCAAAATCGAGCATCTGCTCGTTGGCGCTCAGGTGGAAGTGTCCCGCCAAGATGCCTATGAAGAACACGAAGGCTATGCCTAACGACACGCCACGCACATGAATTTTGCCGAGGGCCAGACCCACGGAGCAGATAAGCGACAGCACCACAACGGTCTGCAAAGCTGAATGGACATTAAAAAGTCCGTCTATCCAGGTCATTATTCTTTTTGTTTTGTTTTCTTTTTGTCAGGTTAGATGGAAGGTCGACCTTATCATCTGTTTGCGGGTTTGGCTCACAGCGCTTTGCCGAGCAGTCGGCGCGACATATATCTCACCGGATACCACGCCGCTGCCCATCCCACGGCCAAGACCGTGATGAAGACAATGAGCACATCGCTGTAATGAACGCTCACGGGGTAAGCGTTGACCACGAACGTGCCCGAGCTGTCGCCCATGGGCACAAGACCAAACTCTTGCTGTAGCCAGCAGAGAAGCAGTCCGAGCAGTATGCCCACAACAGCACCGAGGGCCGAGATCATGCGTCCCTCAAACAGGAACACGCGTGTAAGCGTGCGGTCTGTTGCTCCGAGGTTGCGCAGCGTCTGCACATCCTTTTTCTTCTCAATGATGAGCATGGATAGCGAGCCGATGATGTTGAAGCACGCCACCACGAGGATGAACGACAGGAAGAGGTATGCCAGCACCTTCTCCACCTGCATTATGCGGAACGTGTCGGCATGTTGCTCAAAGCGGTCGAGCACGTTGAAGCGCCCCTCAGCAAGGTTTTTGATCTTGCGCTTTGCCGCGTCGATGTCGGTGCCTGGCTTGAGCTTGACCATGAGCTTCGACACCATGCCCTGACGGAAGAACAGTCGGCGGGCGAAGGCAATGGATGTGATGAGATAGTCGCGGTCATACTTGGCTTGGTTCACGGCAAAGACCACGCCGGGCGATATGAGCGAGTCGGTGACGAACCCGTCGGCAGGCGATGCCATGTCGGTGAGCTGTCCCTCGCGTTGCGGTGCATAGATCTTGAGGAACCCGTCCCAGCGGGCACCCATGCCAAGAGTCTGTGCCAAGCGTATGCCTGGCACGCCATACTCGAGGTTGGCAGCCTGAAGAGAGAAGTCGCCGTCGCCATATAGAATTTTCTGTATGCGTGTCATGCGGGCAAAATTGTCGTCCACGCCCATGATGTTGACCATGGCCTGCTGACCGTTATAGAAGGCGAGGGCCTGGTCTTGCACACACTCGGAAACCATGTCGACCTCTGGCAGCTGACGGATCTTCATGAACACGGCATCGTCGGCAGCCGCCACCTTGCCCTTCACGGGAACGACCTCGAGCTGCGGGTCAAAGTTGGTGAAGAACGAAGCGACCAGGTCATGGAAGCCGTTGAACACGCTGAGCACGATGACCAGAGCCATCGTAGCCACCGCCACACCCACCATCGAGATGATGGATATGACGTTTATGGCGTTGGTGCTCTTCTTCGAGAACAGGTAACGTCGGGCTATGAAGAAAGGAAGGTTGAGCCTCATTTCTTTAGCAGCGAGTCGATGTGCTCGATATAGTCGAGCGAGTCGTCAATGAAGAAGCGCAGCTCGGGTATGATGCGCAACTGGTTGCGCACGCGTGTTCCCAGCTCGTAGCGTATGGTCTTCTCACTGGCGTTGATGTTCTTCATTATCTCATCGCCCTTGTCGGAAGGGAAGATGCTGAGATAAGCTGTGCAGATGCTGAGGTCGGGCGACACGCGACACTTGGTCACGCTCACCATCACGCCGTGCATCATTCTTGTCTGCGACTGGAAGATGAGGCTAAGCTCCTTCTGCAGCAGTCGCGCTATTCGGTTTTGTCTTGTTTCTTGCATATTTGTTATTGTTTTATTATTGTTTTTTTAAAGCCCCACCCCCGCTATAGGAATGTTGATTTTTGAATGTTGAATGTTGAATTGTTGGCTTTCAGCCGATGTTGAATTTTCGAATTTTGAATTTTCGAATTTTGCGCTCGGCTCGTAGAGACGCTTGCCTAAGCAAGAATTTTCCTCTTTAGAAGGGCTATTGAATTCTTCACTCTTCGTTCTTCACTCTTCCCTTAAATCAGGGCTATCGAATTCTTCACTCTTCACTCTTCGTTCTTCACTCTTCACTCTTCACTCTTCCCTTACCTTTACTTCCACCTCCACAGTTTCACGATAATCTTTCCCACAGGAGAGGCAACCCTCGTGAGGCTGTTGAAATGGATGTTCTTGCCCATGACCACAAGCGTCACGGCAACAAGGATGAGCACTATGCCGACAGCCATGCGCATGGTGAACAGCTCGCCAAAGAGCAGCACGCTGATAACCAACGCCGTGACAGGCTCAAGGGCACCAAGGATGGCGGTGGGCGTGGAGCCGATGTCGTGAACAGACACCACCATGAGAACCAACGAGAGGACCGTGGGCACGAGGGCCAGCATCAGACCCAACCCCCACTGCTCGGGCGTGGTAAGCAGCTGTATGTGGTTCGACTCGCTGGTGAACGAGGTGAGGAGCACCGTGAGGGCCGCGAAGATGAGCACATAAAACGTGAGCTTGAGCGACGACACACGGATCTGCGACTTGTTCACCACGATGATGTAAAGGGCGTAGGTGAGCGATGAAATGGCCACCAAGCTCACGCCTATGCCGCTGAGCGTCTCGCCGTCGCCACCCTTATAGAGCAGTGCTATGCCCATGAGCGCCAGCAAGATAGAGAGAACGGTGCTCGTCGTGACCTTCTCCTTGAAGAACACGGCCATGATGACCGCCACCATTATGGGATAGACAAAGAGCAGGGTGCTGGCAATGCCGGCTCCCATGAAATGGAAACTGTTGAACAGCGACAGCGAGGACGATGAGAAGAGCACCCCCAAGCCTGCCATAACAGCAAGCTCGTGACGGGTCACGGCAAACGACTTGCGCTGGACAGCCATGTAAAGGGCCAGCATAAGCACGGCCAACGAGAAACGGTAGAACAGCACCGAGCATGAGTTGATGCCGTCGGCATAAAGGGGCAACGCACCCAGCGGATTGGCTCCATAACATGCAGCGGCGAGGATGCCGCACAACGTTCCTCTTACTTTTGCGCTCATTTTCTTTCCTTTGTCTCCTTCTTTTTAAATTACTGTCCTGATTATTACTGTTTTTTGCTTCAGGGGGGTATGGAAACGTGGGTTATGCCAGATGCTTCTGCCATTTGCTTTTGCCAGATGTTCTTGCCAGATGTTCTTGCCAGATGTTTCCGCCATTTGCGTTTGCCAGATGTTCTTGCTAAAAGCTTTTGCCGTTTGTTTGTCCTGTTGTTTTCGCCAAAAGGTTTCACATCTTAACAACGGTGCATCAACATGCCCTTTCTTTCGCCACGCCCTTGTTTCAAGGTGCAAAGTTAGCTAAAATAATCCATTCAACATCCCCCGCGCTTTAGTTTTGCTCCACATTTGCATAAAAAGAAACTTTTTAACCCTTCATTCACACTTTCTTTCATTACTTTCAATAATCTTTCGTAACTTTGCATTGCATTTTTCCACAATGCTTTCATACAGAAAACATCGTTAAGTAACACAAAGAACAAAAAAAATAATCATTATGACAATAAACGAACAGCAAGACGAGGTGATCGAGGAGTTTGAGGGATTCACCGACTGGATGGACAAATATCAGATGCTCATTGACCTTGGCAACGACCTGGAGCCGCTTGACGCGAAATATAAGACGGAGCAGAACCTCATCGACGGATGCCAGAGCCGTGTGTGGCTGCAGGCCGACTACACCGACGGCAACATCGTGTTCACAGCCGACAGCGATGCACTCATAACAAAGGGCATCATTGCGTTGCTCATTCAGGTGCTCAGCGGACACACGCCAAAGGAGATTGCGGAGGCCGACCTCTACTTCATTGACCGCATTGGCCTCAAGGACCACCTCTCGCCCACACGCTCTAACGGACTGCTGTCTATGGTGAAGCAGATCCGCATGTATGCACTGGCTTATGAGGCAAAGGAGGAAGAGGGCAAGGCTGAAGGGACCAAGGCAGAAGAGGCAAAGGAGGGCGCACCCCATGCGTAAGCTCCGCACCATAGAGATGCAGCGCCTCTCGGTGGAGCAGTTTCACGAAGCCGAGAAGATGCCGCTGGTGGTGGTTCTCGACGACGTGCGCTCGCTCTACAACGTGGGCTCCGTGTTTCGCTCCTGCGATGCCTTCCGCGTGGAGGCTGTCTACCTGTGCGGCATAACAGCCACGCCGCCCCACCCCGAGATACACAAGACAGCCCTCGGCGGCGAAGACTCTGTGAGCTGGCGCTATTTTAAGGATGCCACCGAAGCGGTGGCAGAGCTACAGGGCCGCGGCTACCATGTGTGGGCAACAGAACAGGTGGAAGGCTCCACCAAGCTGCAAAACCTTGAGCTACCCGAGGCCAACGGCTATGCCGTGGTGCTGGGCAACGAGGTGAAGGGCGTGCAGCAGGTGGTGGTCGACCATTGCGACAGTTGCCTTGAGATCCCGCAGTTTGGAACCAAACACTCGCTCAACGTGAGCGTGACCGCCGGCATCGTGGTGTGGGAGTTTGCACGCCGCCTACTGATGTGACGGCACAAAAGCCCCAAAAAGAGAAACATGTTCTAAAGCCCAAAAAGAGAAACATGCTGAGAACGATCATCCTTTTCTTTGCCATGACGTTGGCCACCATGAGCATGGCGGCAGACGACAGGTACGACAGCCTCATGAAGGTTGCCGTGGGCAAGCCGTCGGTCCAGATATTGGAGGATGCGGAGAAGGCAGCGAAACAGAAGGACGAACGCAAGGCTCTGGTGCTCTACATGGTGGTGTGCAACCGCTCACGAACCGCCACGACGGAACAGGACAAGACCTCGTGTGCGCTCGCTTACCTGCGCTCGGGCGACATCTACTATTGGCGCGGACATTACGCCAAAGCCCTGTCGCTCTATCTGCAAGGTCACAAGATATGCGAAAGCACAGAGGAGAAGAGGAAGATCATCGAGTTTTACAAGTGTTTCGGCAACGTCTACTGCATGTTTAAGGATTATGCACAAGCCGTGAAATACTACGAACGTGGCTATGAGCTGCGCAACCAGTATCCCGACCCCGTGATAACCTATCGTCTGCTCAACAACCTCTGCCACACGTTCTACCTCATGGGCGATGCCAACAACGCCACACGCTATTACAGGTTGGCACAACAGCTTTCAGAACACATGCCAGAAAGGCAGAGGCCCGACTTCAAGTTCTACAGCTCTTTCTACCTGGCCATCATCAACAAGATGAACCACCGCTACGACCAGGCCATCGCCTTGCTGCGCCCGCTCGTGCCTTTTGCCCAGGAGAAGCACCTGCCGCCACGCTACATCTGCGGGGTTTATGAGGAGATATATAAGATTTTCGACTTCAAAGGCGACATCGACTCTACACGCCGTTACGTCGACCTGTGTCTCACCACAGCCGAGAAGACGCGACAGATGCACATGTTCACCGAGACGCTGGGCGAGATGTCGAAGATCTATGCACGACGGGGCGACAAGAAGAACGCCGACCTCTACAGCCGCCGTTACCGCGCCGCCGCCGACAGCACGTTCAACCAAGACGAGTTTAACAAGGCAAAGACACAACAGTTTGTCTACGAGATGGACAAGGTTGACAAAGACATTGCCGCCCTGACGGCAGAAAACGACAGCCGGCAGGAGACCATACGCCTGCAAGGCTACATGCTGTGCGGTGGCTTGGCTCTGCTCCTCGTGGTCTCCGTGTTGCTCTTCATGGTCTACAGACAGAAGCAGAGGCTGAAGCACAGCTACCATGACCTCTACGCCATAAACCAGCGACTGCTCGACATGCAGCAACAGCTCGACGAGGCTAAAAGCGCCATGAAATATAAGAGCAGCAACCTGGCTGACGACCGCAAGCAAGACCTCATCAAGGCCATTGCCCACATCATGGACAGCACGCTCGAGTATGCCGACCCCGAGTTTTCGCTCGAACGCCTCGCATCGCTCACAGGCTCCAACAGCAAATATGTGTCGCAGGCCATAAACGACGGCTACGGCAAAAACTTCAGCAACTTTGTAAACGAGTATCGCATACGCCTGGCGTGCCGACGACTCACTGATGACGAGCATTTCGGAAACCTCACAATACGCAGCATTGGGGCAAGCGTGGGCTATAAGTCGAACACCTCGTTCGTGGGATGTTTCAGAAAAATCACGGGCATGACACCGTCCGAATATCAGCGCACGGCACGCGAAGAAAGCGAGGAAAGTGTGTGAAAGGCGTGCTGACGGCAAGATGCCACACTTACAAAAAGAATTAAAACAAGGGTAATTATATACAAATCGTCACTTTTTTCGCCGATTTACATATAATTGCCCTTGTTTTTTGTGCAAATTCAAGAATATGTACTCCTTAAGTTTTATTGTTTTACTCCTTTTTATTAATTTTGCGACCATTAAACGACAGAATGTCAACAATAACAGAATAACAATTACAAAACGGAAACAATATGGAGACAAACAAAAACATTTTGACGAAAATGTTGCGCATGGCAACATTTCTTATGGCAACACCCCTCTTGTTCACAGCTTGCAGCGACGACGACGACGCCCCTGTGCCCCCTACCGTGCAGGCTGCTGCCGTGGCTGACGCCGCAACAATGCACTCGCTGGCGTTTGAGGTAAGCAACATAAGTGGTGCCGACTCCGTAAAATATGTATTCGGGAAAGATGTGGCAGGCTCAACACCTGAGACCGTGGGCAAGAACGGCACAAAGCTCGCAAGCCTGACAGGAACACAACGTCTCGATTTTGACAAACTGGACGAGGCAACAGAATATTCGCTCGTTGTTGTGGCATACGGAAAGAAGAATCTCACCGTGACGGCTAACGCAAAGGCAACGACAGCGGCTTACACAGGCATAACATTTAAGGCTGTCGCCGGCGAACGCTACACCAGAAAGAACACCGCGGTGACGCTCACAGGAAATGACGGCGAGACGCTCGTCATTGACTGCAACTATCCTTCTGCCAACTTCCTCCCTGCCGGCACCTACACCGTAGACGCTACCGAGGAAGCTGAATATTACATCGCTCCAAGATACAGCTCTTACTCTTGCAAGGACGCAAGCGGAAACGTTGTAAAGCACAAAATTACGGCAGGAACGGTGAAGATCGAGCTTGACAAGGCAACAAAGACATATAACGTTGATGCCGACATAACCGTGGACGGTCTGCAGACAAACCTGCTCGGACGTTTCTCAGGACAGATCGAAGGCTTCGAGGTGTTCGACGCACGACAGCTCAACCCCGTGAGCGCCAAGCTGCTCGAGATTGATGCCGACAAGGCTGTAGAGGGCGAGGTCTATGTCAAGATGAACGATGCCGACTGGAACGCGGAGCTGGGCTTCATGTTTATCTGCTCAAAGGGTGCCAAGGAGCTGGAGGAAGGCACATACGACGTGGCCACAACAAACGCCAAGGGCACATTGGGAACAGGCACCTACATCAACGACTACATCTACTCTGACGCGGAGGTGGACATCGCAGGAACTCCCACATCAGGAAAGGCTGAGGTCAAGAAAGACGGAAAGACCTACACCATAACCTACAACTTTGTGATGAAGAGCGGCCAGCGTTATGTAGGAACGTTCAAGGGAGAGATTGCCGGTTATTAAAAAACAACAGCTTCCACATGGAAGAACAAGGCTTTTCGCTTGCGGAAAAAAGAATCTCTGAAATGTGTAAGAGACGAATCTCTGAAACCTGAAACGGAAAATCTTTGACGACGAAAGAGAAAGATTTCTTTTAAACGAGCCTTCCACGTCAACATCGACATGGAAGGCTTAAAACAATTTTAAACAATCAATAAGCACAAACAGCTTTTAAGCACTTATTTTCATTTTTTTCATTATGACTAAAACATTAAGACGCGTAGGCCTACTGTTTATGGCCATCATGACAATGGGCATCTTCTTCGCCTGCTCAAGCGACGGCGACGACATAGAGAAAGTGGCGCTCGATGTGACAGCTGGCGAAACCGGCGGCAGCAGCATAACCTTCAACATCGAGACATCAATGTGCGCACAGGTGGCGTGGATGGTAACACCGACATCAGAGGAACAGCCTTCGGCAGCCGACGTGCTGGCAAACGGACACAAGGAGGAGGTTAACACCACCGTTGACGTGTCGGCCACACGTCTGACGCCGCAAACCGAATATACCGTCACAGTGGCGGCGAAGGGCCACTACGGACGCATCTTGTCGAAAACGCTCAAGATGACGACAACCGAGCGCAGCACCATAAAGCTGGTGCGCGTCATTGACGCTTCTTACACCGACAAGAACGACAAGGGGCTCTACTCGCTGCTGCTCACATCAGGCGACACCAACGAGTATGGCACACCCTCACAGGTGGGAGGCATCACCGTGGCGCTCGACCTCTACGGCGCTCTCGACGACGACACCATGAACCCCACGCTGCCTGACGGCGAGTATGTGCCGGGAAGCAAAAGTGAGGGCACATACAAGAACCCGTTCACCTTTGACCCTGCTTTCACTTATGTGGAGATCAGAGTGGAAGACGGCAACGGCACAGATGCTGTGCAGACACTGCCCATAAGCAGCGGAAGCGTGAAGGTGAGCCATGAGGGCGACGTCTACACCGTGGCGCTCGATGCTACCATCCTTGACGGCACACCGCTGGTGGCAAAATATGAAGGCAACATCTCGTTCACATATAACGCATCAAGCGAGTATAAGCCGTTCACCGAGGACCAGAACGTGACGTTCGAGCGCGAGCAGGGACGCTACTGGGGCAACTGGTTCATGCCTCATTCTGATGACTTCGCCATGCAGCTGTTCTCAGGCTCGTTCGACCAGACAGGCACACAGACAGACGGTTATTACATGTACATCCCGGCTTACATGCCTAAGCTTGCCGACTATAACATAAAGAACCCTCTGCCGGCTGAAGGCACATACACCATAACGGCAGCAAAGAGCAGTCAGCTCAACTGGTGCCCGTTTGAGGTGGAACAGGGCAGGTCGACAACGGTGTTCGAGTCGACAACCTACACCGGCATCTATCTCACACGCATTGATGCCGCTACAGGCAAACGCTACATCGCTCTTATCACATCGGGCACCATGACGGTCAAGAACCACGGCAACGGACAGACCATAACCGTAGACGGACAGACCGATGACGGAATAAAGATTCATGCTGTGTATGACGGAACGGTGGCGCTGACCAACTATTGCGACAACGACACCAACCCGCAGACGGCTAAACGCCCGTGGAGCGCCATTGACAGCAACGTGAGCCTCAACTTCAACTCTACAACGACAGCCAGCGTGTTCTATCTGGGCGAGGACCTGAAGAAGGGCCTCACATCATGGCTCGTCATGATTGCTGCCGACCCGTTGAAGGACGACTACATAACCATGGAGCTGCTCACGCCGTCAAGCGATGGAGCGAAACTGCTGTCGCACGATTATCCGCTCAACGAGTCGCTGACAGGCTACACGGCTCTGCCCGGATACCACCGCTACGGAGGCGGCAACGTGCTTTACTCATGGTATGGCGACATGAATAGCGTCGACTCGGAGGGCTATTGCACACGCCTGGCACCGCTCACAACGGGCACCGTCAGCATTAAGCAGAACGAGGCTCTCAGCACCTCTGGTGAGAGCAACTACACCTTCACCTTCAACACCATGGACGATAACGGCCACAGCATAAAAGGTTCGTTCACAGGCAAAACGACCTTCTACGATGCCACACAAAGCGCTGCCAAAAGAAAGGTCATGAGAAAGGCTACACGCAAGATAAACGTGGCAAGAAGATAAAAGAAGAAAAGATGGATATGACAAAGCTAAAACAGGTTTTTCGCAATGTCGCATTCCTGCTTGCCGCCACAATGGCCTTTACGGCATGTGGCGGCGGCAGCGATGACCCCACACCTGACCCAGGACCTACGCCCACACCCACACCTACGCCCTCGACAACAGAGAGCCGCGGACTGGTAGTGTTCTGCATGGGTAGCGGCACGGGCTTGCAAGACGAGATGGACAAGAACATCACGCGCATTGTTGAAGCTGCATCGAAGGTGGTGGACGACAACAACAAAATTTGCATCTTCTACGACCGCGTCTACGATGCCAACAACAAGAACCATGAGACCTACACGCGTCTTACGGAGGTAAAGAAGGTTGACGGACGAACAAAGCAGGTGCTTGTGAAGGAATGGAACCCTTCGCAGACCTCTACCGTGGACCCGACGTTCATGACGGAGGTGCTGACGCTGGCTCGACAGACCATGAACGTGAAGCAGTATGGCTTGGTCATGTCGTCGCACGGCGGTGGATGGGTGCCGTCTGACACCTACGACCAATATGTTATTGAGGAGAACAAGCTTAACAGCCAGAACGACGCCAAAGGTGCAAGCGTGAACGTGCCGCAGACAAAGTTTTTCGGCGAAGACTCGGGAGCGTTCATGGAGGTGCCACAGCTCGCACAGGCTCTTAAAGCAGCCGGACAATGGCAGTATGTCATCTTCGATGCCTGCTTCATGTCGTCGGTAGAGGCCCTTTACGACCTGCGCTCTGTCGCCCCATACATCGTGGCTTCGCCTGCCGAGGTCATGAGCGGCGGCTTCCCCTACAGCACCATGGTGCCTCTGCTTTTGGGCAAGGACAACACGCCGACGAGCCTGGAGAACGTGTGCCGCGCCTACATGGACAGCTACAAAAACTCATCGGCCACCGTGGCGCTCATACAGACCGACCGTCTGCAAGCGCTTGCCGACATCGTAAAGCAGATCAACGCCAACCCCGCAACGGTAGATGCCAACAAGCTGCAAGGCTTTGAGGGCTTCCACCCACACCTCTACTTCGATTTCGAACAATATGTAAAAGCCTTGGGTGCCAACAGCGACAACGCATCGTTGCTTGCCAAATTCAGAACCTCATTGGGCGAGGCTGTGCTCTTCGAGGCACACACCTCTTCCATTCTGTCGGGAGCCGGCAGCAACAAAGGCACGGTCAAGATTGACAACTGTTGCGGTCTGACCTGCCATGTGCCAGCCCCAACGTTCACTGGTTTCAGTTTCGATTTCGTGCATGAGGCATGGCTCAAGACCGATTGGGCCAAGGCTGTGACAAAATAAAATGGCCACAAAAACGATGGCTTATAACAAGACAGCTTCATTTTAGACAGCTTCATTTTGGACAGCTTCACATTGAGACAAAACAGATTAAAAACAGGAAAACATTAAAGGAAGAACTTACATGCTTGTAGGTTCTTCTTTTTTTGTTGCTTAAAAATTGAACTTTCGCATTTAATAAATGGAAATTATTTTAAGCGAGCGTCGCCGCGCTCGACTTTGTAGCTTGCCAGAGCGTCGCCGAAGGCGGCGAATATCCATAACCGCTGGTGAAGAGAG
>UQTI01000074.1 GCA_900543975.1 uncultured Prevotella sp.
TTGACAGCCTCATTAAGCCTCTTTGACGACCTCAAAGAGGCTTAATGACAAAGCAAGGGTATATTTAAGAGCTGTTAACAATTCATGCTTTGATTTTAACTATAATTTTGTACATTATGAAAGAATAAGGCTTTATTTTCTATCTTTCTGTCATTCTGTATATTTATGCAAAACAGGAGTAAAAATGCTCCAGTTTTAACCTTTTTGCATCCTTTACAAAGCATGTTTGTAAGCCAAAACATCAAAAGCTATTGAACAAAAAAGGGACAATATTTTGGATTATTGGTTTTGAAAACCATTTCCAAAATATTGTCCCTTTTGTTTTTTATAGAGAGTTTTTTTATTTCATACACTCCTTGCAAGGAGTCCAAGGCTTGAGTTGCTTGAAGAAGTCGTTACCCTTATCGTCAACGAGGATGAATGCAGGGAAGTCTTCAACAGAAATCTTCCAGATAGCCTCCATGCCCAGCTCAGGATACTCTACACACTCGATGCTCTTGATGCTGCTCTTTGACAGAACGGCAGCAACGCCACCGATGGTGCCGAGGTAGAAGCCACCGTGCTTCTTGCAAGCCTCTGTAACGACATCGCCACGGTTACCCTTAGCGATCATCACGAGAGAAGCGCCGTGATCCTGGAACTCGTCAACATAGGGGTCCATACGGTTGGCTGTTGTCGGGCCCATAGAGCCACAGGGATAGCCCTCGGGGGTCTTGGCAGGTCCAGCGTAGAGGATAGGATGATCCTTGAAATACTGAGGCATCTCCTCGCCGGCATCCAGACGGGCCTTCAGCTTAGCGTGAGCGATGTCGCGGGCAACGATGATGGTACCCTTCAGGTTCACGCGTGTGCTAACGGGATATTTTGAGAGTTCTGCACGCACAGCGTCGATGCCCTTGTCGAGGTCGATCTCAATGCCCTTGGTGCCCTCACCCGGGTTGCGCAGCTCCTCAGGAATAAGCTCTGTGGGGTTCTCGTCCATCTTCTCCAAGAACACACCGTCCTTTGTGATCTTTGCCTTGATGTTACGGTCGGCAGAGCAGCTCACGCCCATGCCGATGGGGCAGCTTGCGCCGTGACGTGGCAGACGTACCACGCGGATATCGTGTGCCAGATATTTACCGCCAAACTGTGCGCCAAGACCAATCTTATGAGCCTCCTCAAGGAGCTTGTTCTCAAGATCGATGTCGCGGAATGCGCGGCCTGTCTCATCGCCTGTTGTGGGCAGGTTATCATAATACTTGATGCTTGCCAGCTTCACGGTGAGCAGGTTCTTCTCTGCTGATGTGCCACCGATAACGAAAGCGATGTGGTAAGGAGGACAAGCGGCTGTGCCGAGGCTCTTCATCTTCTCTACGAGGAAGGGCAGCAGTGTGCCTTCGTTCTGGATGGTAGCCTTGGTCATGGGGTAGAAATAGGTCTTGTTTGCTGAACCGCCGCCCTTGGCAACCATCACAAAGCGATATTCGTCGCCCTCTGTTGCCTCGATGTCGATCTGTGCAGGCAGGTTACAACGTGTGTTGACCTCGTCATACATGTTAAGAGGAGCATTCTGCGAGTAGCGCAGGTTGTCCTGTGTGTAGGTGTTGTAGACACCCAGCGAGAGAGCCTCCTCGTCTTCAAAGTCGGTCCACACGCGCTGTCCCTTCTCACCGTGGATGATGGCGGTACCGGTGTCCTGGCAGAAAGGCAGGATGCCCTTCACTGCTACCTCGGCGTTGCGAAGGAACTGCAGTGCCACATACTTATCGTTCTCCGATGCTTCCGGGTCGGTCAAGATCTTTGCCACCTGCTCGTTGTGCTCACGGCGCAGCATAAACTCCACATCGTGGAATGCCTGCTGTGCGAGCAGTGTGAGAGCCTCTTTTGAAACCTTCAGGATTGTCTTACCCTCAAACTCGGCTGTGCTTACGCCTTCTTTGGTAAGCAAGCGATATTCGGTAGTGTCCTTGCCCAACTGGAACATAGGAGCATACTTGAACTCTGGTGTTTTAGCCATAATGTTATTTTATGTTATGTTTTTAAACAAATTTCGCTGTTTGGGAATGACCTATGCAAAGGTAATTATTTTTCTGCAATTATGCAGACTATAGCTTTCCATTTTTTGTTTCGTTACTATTTTTTACATAAAAAAGCTAAAGTTGCATGTTTCTTACAACGGCATGTCTTTATAACGTTGCTTCAGACGTTCCGCTTCAGCATGGAGCTTAGCGAGGAACGCCTTATATTCATCACCATCGGGGTTGAGCGGACGATGAGAGAAGCCTTTCTTTAGTGGTGCCCACTCACGGAGGAACGTCTTGGCCTCATCAGAGAAAAACGTCTCTACCATGCGCTGCCAGATATACTCCACCGCCAGAGAGGAAGGATGAAGCATGTCGTCGGCATAGAAACGGTAGTCGCGAAGCTCGTCGTTAACAATCTCGTAGGCAGGGAAGTAGGTTACAACCGCCCCACCCTGCTTATCATTAAAAGAGATTTCTTTGCTGATGCCCGATTCTTTGCTGATGCTCGATTCTTTGTTGATGCTCGATTCTTTGCTAAAGTTCAATTCTTTGTCAATGCTTGATTCTCTATTGAGAGTTGTTTCTTTTATAAGCAGATCAGCTGCGAGAAGCAGCGTGGCTTTGGAGAGTTGGCTTCCGTGGAAACCATACTTGGCATAACGAATGGGGCTAACCGTTATGATGACCTTCACATCGGGTCTTCGCTCACGCAGAATGTTGACAGCACGAAGAAGATAATCCTTACACTCCTCCACCGTGAGCTCACGCTCCTCAAAGAGTCGATGCGGTCGTTTCTGACAGTTGTCCACAATCTCTCCCGTCTCTCTAAGGATGTACACATGGTTTGTTCCGAGCGTGAAGACAGCCACACGCGGTGCCACATCGGTGCGTTCCACCGTGTGCAAGATGCTTGCCGGGTTATACATCACACCGAAAGGGTTGACCGTTGCGCGGAACATCTCGTCCTTGAAACGGCGCCCAATGTTGTCTGCAAAGCAAGAGCCCACGAACAGCATCTCCTCACAGGGGGCTATGCTGAACGCGGGTCTCGGTATGTCTACAATTGTTCTAAACTGCATTGTTCGATTTAGTCGATTGATGCCTTTTTGTTATCTGTTGTTGCCGCCTTGCGCTTCTTGCGCTCCTCAAACCACACACCACCGATGATGGCGATGAAGAGGAGGGCGAAGGCAATGTAAGCCACGGTCTCGGTGTCGCGGATACTCTTTGGCTTGAAGGTAAGCACCACCTTATGCTTGCCGGCCTTCACGTTGATGGCACGAAGCACATAATCTACACGTCCCACCGTTACTGGCTCTCCGTCGACAGTGGCGGTCCATCCAGGATAATATATCTCGGAGAACACCACAATGCCGCCCTTTGTTGAACTTATGTCGTAGGTCAGCTCGTTGGGCTCATACTTTGTGAGCTTCACGATGGCCATGTCGTCCTCAGGCACAGCCTCTCCCAACGCCTCCTTAAACTTGGCGTCAGCCACAGCTTGATGACGAAGATTTATCTTACCCACGCCGTCAAGCTCCTCGTTGGCGTTGTCAACATACTTGATGTCGCCAACAAACCAGGCGTTGCCATAAGCATAAGTGTTAAGCACAGGCACCGTCTGTCCACCCTGCAGCGGCAGAATGATGTATTTGGTGTTAAGCATGTTGAGCACGGGGTAGATAGTGTCGCCTGCCACCTTTGTCATGTCGCCCTGAGCCTGAGCTATTGCAGAGTAGGCCTTCTGCATCTCTGGCGAGATGTAAGCGTCGATGAGCTCCTGATAGCGGCGAAGCTTTGCTGCATGATAGCCGCCGATGCTCTTGTGGTAATAAGAGGTCTCGTTCTCGTTGAACGTGTTTGACGCGAGGTTAAGCACGCGGTAGTCGAGCGAGCGGTCTTGCAGAATCTGCTTGTCTGTGGCTGTCATGGGCTGCGGAGTGTCGCGCACGCTCTTCTCAACAAACATAGAGTCGTTGAGGTAGCGTTTGTTCACCTGCCACATGTCGACGACACAAAGGGCAATCATGAGAGACACAGCCATCTTGCTGTTGATCTTCTTCATGAGCATGAGCACCAGCACAACGGTGCCAAACGTCACGATGAAGGCAGAGCGCCAACAGTCGGCGGTGAACACAGCCACACGCATGTCGGTGAGGTTGCTAAGGATCGGTCCGAGATATTCGGCTGGCAACGATTTCAGCGCCACCATCTCCGAAGCCGACACAAAGTCGGGGAAGAACACTCTTGGCATAAGTGCAAAAAGCACACACATGCCGGCGGTCATGGCGAACGCCACAACAAGATAATCGCGCTTCTTACGCACGAAGATAGAGAGAGGCGAGAAGAAGATGAAACCAAGCACCTTCTGCTTCATGGTCTCCGTCTCCTTAAGAACCTCCGGATTGTCGATGAGCTTCTTCAACGCCATCATGGCGAGAAGAGGTATTGTAAACTCGGCGATGACGAGTATTGATGCCACTGTTCGGAACTTGGCATACATCGGCACATAGTCGAGGAACAGGTCTGTAAACCACATAAAGTTGTGGCCCCACGACAGGAGGACAGACAGCACCGTTGCAGCATACAACGCCCATTTCATGGGACCCTTCAGAAGGAACAGTCCGAGGAAGAACAGCATGAGCACGAAGGCACCCACATAAACGGGTCCGCTGGTGCCTGGCTGGTTGCCCCAATATTGTCCCAGCTGCTGGTAGAGCTGCATAAACTCGGGGTTGGCCTTCGACATGGCCTTCTCACTTTGCACAAGGGGGAACGAAGCGCCACCCTTGGCGTTAGGGATGAGGAGCGTCCATGTCTCGTCGATGCCGTAGCTCCACTGCGTTATATAGTCGCGGTCGAGACCGCTCGATGTCTGGTTTGCAGAGTTTTTCTTCACCAGTTCGCTCTTGCCACGCATCGACTCCTGGCCATACTGCCATGTGTGGTAGAGGTTACTCAGGTTTATGCAGATGCCTATCGCGGCACCTGCCATGCACACGCCAAGAGACTTGCCGAAGCGTGCCATCTGACGGTTGCGCACGGCCTCAACGAGGTAGGCGATGACCATGAAGAGGATGATGAAGAGATAATAATAGGTCATCTGCACATGGTTGGCTTTCACCTCAAAGGCAGAGAAGAGAGCCGTGAGGATGAAGCCCCACAGGTATCGGCCCCTGAAAGACAGCACCACGCCAGCAATCATGGGCGGCAGATAAGCCAACGCCATGACCTTCCATATATGTCCTGCGGCAATGATGATAAAGAAATAGCTGCTGAAAGCCCATATCAGCGAACCGAGGACCGCCAACTCATGACGGAAGTCGAAGGCACGCAGAAGGATGTAGAATCCCAACAAATAGACAAACACATACCACACGTTGTCGGGAAGCCACAGGTGGTAGGCGTTCATCACACTTGAGAGCATGTCGGTACTCTTATACGACGGTGCCAGCTGGTAGGTGGGCATGCCGCTGAACGCCGAGTTGGTCCAGCGTGTGCGCTCGCCTGTCTTCTCTAAATATTGCTCTTGCTCCACGCCTGCTCCACGTCCTGCCGACGTGTCATGACGGTAGAGTATGCGACCGTCGATGTCGGCCGGCATAAAATAGACAAAGGAGATGACGGCAAACAAAACCACTGCCACGAGGTCGGGCAGATACTTCTTCAATGATTTCATTCTTTCTCTATAAAAATCTAATAAACGTTTATTGTCTGCAAAGTTACAACGAATTATTGAGAATTATGGATGAAACAACAATAAAAATGGATGACACGTCGATAAAAGCCTCAACCCACGTTATCATTGGTCAGGGTTCTCCACAAAGCCCTTATACTCGTCAACGAGTCCGCTCATGACCACATCATAGCTTTCTTTCTCAATGGCCTTGATGTTGTCTGCACCCTGTCCCTTAGGTGCGATGGGCTTGTGGATGGTCAGACGCAGCGGATGCCACAGCACCCATTTCATGTCGCGCATGCGGGGCATGACGTTAAACGAGCCGTTGATGGTTATGGGCACAACGTCGAGTTGCAGCTCATCGGCAAGCATGAAAGCGCCGCGCTTGAACACCCCCATGTGGCCTGTGAACGAGCGTGCTCCCTCGGGGAACACCACCACCGACATGCCGCCACGCAGGGTGTCGCGAGCCTTGTCGTAGGTCTCACGAATGCGTGCCGGTCCGCGCTTGTCTACAAAAATCTGGTGTGAAGCCTCGCATGCCTTTCCCACTAACGGAATGTTACGCAACTGTCGTTTCATCATCCATTTGAAGTTGCGGTTCAAGTAGCCGTAAATCAAGAATATATCGAATGCGCCCTGATGGTTTGCCACAAACACATAAGAACGTCCGGGCTCCAGGTTCTCACGTCCTTCAACCTTTACGGGAAGGAGGAACATGCGGATGATCAGTCGTGCCCACAGTTTGCCGGGATAGTAGCCCCAGAAATGTCCGTTGCCAATGGTGCAGCCTATTGTTACCGTAATAGCCGTTATAAGTGTGCCGAGCGCTATAACCGGCAACACGATGAACAACTGATAAATGCGATAGAGAATTTTCATTGTGTGTTATTAATCTTAAATTATTGGTTTTAAATTTCTACTTTCTTTTAACCTTCAAGCTTATCACCACTATCTCGGGATAGACACCAAGACGGAATGGAGCGAAGCCACCGAGACCTGATGACACGAAGAGGGAGCGCTCACCACGACGGTAGAGTCCGCAGTCTTCGCGGTTGTTAAACTGCGTAGGGCGGAACCCCATGAGCTCCACTTGTCCGCCGTGCGTGTGTCCGCTAAGCGTGAGCTGCACCTTTGAGCGAGGAAGGATCTGCTCCTCCCATGCCCATGGGTCGTGCTGCATAAGCACCACAAAGGAGGATGCGGAAACCCCACGGAGCGTCTTCTTAAGATCACCCTTCATAGGGAAGGGCGGTCGCCCGACGTTCTCCTCACCAGCCACAACGATAGAGTCGTTGCCTCGACATAGAACGCGGCGGTCGTTGAGCAGCAATTGCCATCCGAACGAGCGTTCAAGAGAAACGAGCTGCTGTTCATTAGCGGCCTTAAGACTGTCTGTGCCAGACACATACATGCTATAATCGTGATTGCCGCGCACGGCAAACACCCCATCTTTGGCCTTGATTTTTGACAGCAACGAGGCAAAAGGCAGCAGCTCGCTGGGCTGCATGTTCTGTATGTCGCCAGTCATCATCACGGCATCGGCGTGAGCTGCGTTTATGCTGTCTACGGCACGCTCCAGCAAAACATGAGGAATGGAGCCTACATGAAGGTCGGAAATGTGCACAATGCGGTAGCCATCGAAAGCCTCAGGCAGGTCGCTAAACTCAATCTCCACATGTTTGACCTCCAGTCGGCGCACACCAAAGAACGAACCATAGAGCACCGCCACGACAATGACGACAGACAGGGAGATGCCCATCAGCGTGCCATAGTTGCGATGCAGACCGAAGCCACGCTTAACGCCGAGACCTATCAGGGAGCAGAGCATGAACACAAACTTAGGCGCTGCGAACAGACCGAACAGCAAGAGGAAGAGGTTCAGCCACAGTTGGTCTGAAGGGGCAAAATCGGGTATGCAACACAGGGCAACGGTGTAGACAGACAACACCACTGCAGGAATCCACCACAACAGCTTCTTCACTCTTGACATGGGACCACGACGATGCAGATGCACCTTATAGATATAGGCCTCAGGCAAAAGGATGACGAGGAATATTAATATTGAAATTCGTGCAATCATATTTTTCTTATGACGAGTTATGAGGATTTTACAAACAAGCAACCACCTTCTTACATCAAGCAGCCACCATCTTACATCAGGCAACCACCCAAAAAGCGGCGCATCAGTTCGACAGGGATGCCACGTCGGTGAGCATAATCGCGAAGTTGGGCCTCATCTATTTTTCCCAGATTGAAATAGTGGGCAGCAGGATGAGCGAACATCAGTCCTGAGACCGAAGCATGCGGCATCATCATGCCCGAGGCCGTGAGCCTTATGCCAATGGTCTTCATGTCGAGCAAGCGGTCGAGCAGGAAGTTCATGCTTGTGTCGGGCATTGACGGGTAGCCCACAGCGGGACGTATGCCTTGAAAATCTTCGCGTAGCATCTGTTCGACGGTTAGATGTTCATCGGGAGCATAGCCCCACCATTGTGTGCGCACCTGTTGGTGCAAGCGTTCCACTGTGGCCTCAGCCAGACGGTCAGCAAGAGTCTGCGCGAGCATGCGCTTGTAATCGTCATTCTTATAGTCGGTCTCCATCGACTTGTCCACGGTGGCAGCAAAGGCGCCTATGGTGTCGGTCACGCCGTGAGAACGCGGACGTATGAAGTCGGCAAGACACAGCGTGGGTTTTCCATTCTCTGTTGGCGTCTGTTGGCGCAACATCGGGAACCGCAAGCCGTCTATAATGATGTCGTCGCCATCGGCGTTGGCATCAAACAGTCCGAACACGGCATGTGTGGCATAGCGCGGCTCCATAGAGGCGAGCATCTGCATGGCCTCTTCGCGCAAGGCGTTCTTCTCAGCATCAGGCTTTCCTGACAAGCCCCAGGCATGAAAGAAGTAGAGCCAGTTGATGTAGGGCACCACGTCGGCAATGCTATATTCTAAAGTTTTAATGACACGAGCCATACTTTTTATTTTTTTCAATGTGTCAGCATTGAATTATCCTATCTAAACATCAGAGCCTCACCACGCGAGTCTTCGTCGAAGACGCCATTATTATATATAAGGTGTCCGTTGCTCACGGTCTGACACACACGCCAAGCGAACGAATGGCCAGCGAGCGGTGTCCATCCACACTTGCTCTGCACACACTCGTCGGTGACGGTCCACGGTTCGCCACGGCGCACCACCACGAGGTCGGCCTTGCAGCCTGGACGCACAAAGCCACGGTCGCGCATGCTGAACAGTTGTGCCGGATGATGACACATAAGCTCGACAAGGCGCTCTATGGTGAGCACGCCCTCGTCGACAAGTTCAAGCATGGACACAAGCGAGAACTGCAACATGGGCATTCCTGAAGCGGCACGGGCGCAGCCACCCTGCTTGTCGGCAAGCTGATGTGGTGCATGGTCGGTGCCTATGGTGAAGATGCGTCCGTCGGTTAGAGCACGGCGCAAGGCGGCACGGTCGGCAGCGGTCTTCACAGCAGGGTTACATTTTATGCGTGTTCCAAGCGTCTGGTAGTCGGCATCGGTAAACATGAGATGCGCTATCACCGCCTCTGCCGTGATATTGCTGTCGTCACCAAAGAGATTGAGCTCGCGCTCGGTGGTGAGATGCGCCACATGCAGGCGTGTGCCATATTGACGGGCGAGGCTCACGGCAAGCTCTGTCGACGCGTAGCATGCCTCCACACTACGGATCCACGGGTGGTGACACACATCGGGATCGTCACCCCACATGCGTTTCGCCTCTTCCATGTTGCGGTTTATGACGGCAGAGTCTTCACAATGGGTCATGACGGGCAGCTCCACCTCGCTGAAGATGCGTCTTAGAGCCGTCTCCTGATCAACGAGCATGTTGCCAGTGCTCGCTCCCATGAACAGCTTCACGCCAGGCACCTCATGCGGGTTAACCTGCTTCAACGTGTCGATGTTGTCGTTGGTGGCGCCTATGAAGAAGGCATAGTTGACATGGCTCTTCCCTGCAGCCAACTGTCGCTTTGCCTCAAGGGCTTCGAGCGTGGTGGTCTGTGGCTTGGTGTTGGGCATATCAAAAAAGGAGGTCACGCCACCATAGGCGGCAGCACGGCTCTCACTCTCCATGTCGGCCTTGGCGGTGAGTCCCGGCTCACGAAAATGGACATGACTGTCGATGACACCCGGAAGCACATAACAGCCGTCGGCATCGATCTCGCTGTCACAGCTGGAACCGTCAAGACAAGCACATGCCTCTGTGTTTTCACCTTCTCTGATGACGTTCTTTATAAAGCCGTCTTCCACAACGACGGACGCGCGACAAGCTTGTCCTTCGTTGACAACTATTCCGTTTTTTATTATCAGTCGCATCTTATTGATTGATTAATGGTCTTTTCTGCACGACAAAGGTATGAAAAAATAATCATAAGCAAGTGTTCTTAATAAGTTTTGTTGCAGACAAACGCAAAAAGGCCATGCGTAACAGAAAGGAAAAGGTGGTTTCGCTCTCTGTTGCGCATGACCTCAAATCTTATATTTGCAAAAGTTTACTTGCGGATGCAACGAACGTAATGACCGAAGGTGTAATCGTGAGTGCCCCTTTATAACCTTTTTACCTTTTAAAATTTCCTTTATATAAAACAAGTTCACGCACAAAGCAAGACATTTCGCGTTTTGTTGTTTGTCTTGCTTTGTGCGTGAACATGTTTTTTTTATTGTTGTCCATCGGCAGGCTGAGCCAACTCGTTAGGTGTGGGCGCGGGAGCAGCAGCATCGGGCATGGTGCCAGGTGCAGGCGTCATTGCTGCACCATCGGGTGCAGGGCCAGGTGCCGATGCGGGAGCAGGTGGCATGGAGGCATCGTGCAGACCGTTCATTATGGCCTGGTTCTCCTGTGCCTTCTTATAATAGTCCTTCACATAAGGATCGTTCTTAAACTTATCCGTGGCTTTGCTCATGATATCCTCGATCCACGGCGTGAGCACGGGGTAACGGTTACTGATGGTCACCATGAAGAACACGCCAGGACCAAGCACATTGTCAAAATTTTCGGTCACGAAAGATGTGATGAGCTTGTCCTCCTCTGCCGATAGACGGTCCGACTCGGCACTGAGCTTTGCGTTCACCACATCCATGTTGCTGCCGTCCATGATGGCGCGGTCATGGGTGTGGACAAGTTCTGCCTCCTGGTTCTTGATCTGGCTGTACTTGTTGAAGAACTTGAACAGCTCGTCGTTGAGCGGCGTGCCGCTCACGGTCTGCTGGGTGTTGTCTATCTTTACGGTTATGTCGCCTGTCTCAAGCACAAGCGGCATCACGCTCTCGTCATCCATGAAGATGTTTGCCATGCGAATGGTGTCAAACGCTCCGTTAAACTGAAACTGTCCATGCACAACATCGCACGAGTCGAGACTCTTGAAATCGTTGTCCTTGAGAATCTTCAGATACAGCATGCGGCCATCAAGCGTCGAGACGTTTGATGTTCCTGATATGTTGTAAGAATTAGCACAAGAGGTCAACGCCAAGACAGCGAGCAGTGCGTAGATAATTTTATTCATAGCCATGTTTATTTTTTCAACTTCGTCAAAGGTAATATCTATTCTTGAAGAACGGAATTTTTTTTATCCTATTTAAAATAATAAGACGATGTTTTAGTGTTTTTTTTGATTGTTCCAACTGTTTGGTGCCTGTACACACCGCTTACGCGACATGTTTCTAAGCCTGTGGACCATTGTTATTCTCCTTCGACAGCTCCGACGACAGGCGGTGCATGGTGTAAATCTCAAGCAGAGCAGCAATGAGCAAGAGCAACACCCACTTGTTGTAGACCACCTCAAGGTATGTGGCATAGTTGCCAAAGAACGACTGGGTGACACCGAAGGCATTGTCGATCATGATCATGCCTGAGAAGATGAAGAGCAGGTCGGCAAGCGACATGATGCGCTTCAAACGCTTTATAACCATGTTGCGACCCTCATAGCTCTGCATGAGCTGTATGCCGCCAAAGAGGCATGCGCCGATAAGGTATATGAAGCCCACCACCTCTTGGTGCCACATGAAGGCGTAGCTTCCAGCACCTATAACCATGAGCACTCCGCCGAAGAGAAAGAGCCCACTCTGTATGTTAGTTAACTGTTTCATCGTTTGTTGTCTTAGGTTTTTCATCGTCACTAAGCACGAAGATGTCCTCGTCATCGGCTTTCATGAAATAGCGCTCACGGGCAATCTTTGCCACCGACCTTGGGTTGCGGCGCAGGTCGCGCAGCTGCTTGGTGTCGGCTTCGTTGATGGCCTTATACTTGGCTATCTCTTGCTCCATGTCGGCTATCTGCATGTCAAGCTGCATGCGGCGCATGAAACTGTTCTCGTCGACAAAACCAACGAGAACCACGCCCACCACTAATACTATAAGGTATTTGTAGTGGCCGAGAAAACTGAACAAAACATTTATTCGGCTCATCTTTTTTCGTGTTTATGCGATTGTTTTTACTTTCTTTCTTAGCTTTAAGATACAAAATTAGGAAAAAAGATTGTATGAACAGCAACAATGGGGTCATTATTAAAGATATTTAGTGTTTCAAAGCTTCTTTGTCTTTTCTTGTGCCCACAAAAAAGACACTTATAATTTGCCCGTCTCGTTTTTTTTCTTTAATTTTGCATTCGCTGATTTTGAGGGTCCCGTAGCTTAGCTGAATAGAGCGTCAGATTCCGGTTCTGAAGGTCTTGGGTTTGAATCCCAACGGGATCACAATCTTCATATGGTGTAGTTCTGAAAGAGCTACACCTTTTTTATTTTTAAAGCAGAATATTCTGGTTGAGAAAAAGTTCTGAAGGTCTTGGGGTTGAATCCCAACGGAATCACTTTGTGACCCCATGCGGGTCACAAAGGAACGAAATTTCAAATTGAAAGAAAGAGGACTTTTACATAACGTAAAGTCCTCTTTTCGCGTATAATAGGCTGATTTTCAGTGGAAAATCTATTTTCTATATTAGGTTATTTAGAGGTTAACATTATTGTCTAACATCACGGTGGAATTCTGCTATGAGTACAGAAGAGGACATAATGTGACACGATGAGCCAAAAATGCGTTACACATTGCGTTACACGTTACGCAAAAGTGCGTTACAAATTTTGAGAGCTTGCGTTACAAATCAGCTAAATAACCCGAAATCCGGTGTTTTTAATGATTTTTCACATTAAAGCTTTATAAATCGTGTCCTCCCTTTCTCGCCTCCATGCTCAATAAAGCCGTCTAAATCCGCAAGGAAAATGGAAAAACAATTTGTTGACGTCATTTATGACAGAAGAAAACTTGCTGCTAAACGTGGCAAAGGTTATGTGGAGGTGAGAGTGTATCTGGGAAGAAACGAGCGTAAGTACTTCCCTATGGGCATGGCTTCACCTGACGACTGGGAAACATTGGCTGCATCAGAAGAGGTGACGCAGCTGCTCCGCAAGTGTAAGAAGATTGTCACGGCTATGGATGTCCTTGACGAGGAAATGACCATGGACAATTTCAATCTTCACTTCTATGGCGAGGAAGTCATGCAGAAGAAGGAAGAGGAAAAAAACTAAGGAGCCGGACAACTCAAAGAAGAGTTTCCTTACTTATATGGAACTGGCTCTCGATGCAGAAGATTTGCGCGAAGGCACACGCAAACACAAGATTTGTGCCATTGAAACCGTGCGCACATTCGGTAAGCTCAACACCTATGGCGACTTGACTCCGAAGAACATCATCGCCTTTGACAACTGGC
>UQTI01000075.1 GCA_900543975.1 uncultured Prevotella sp.
TACAATTGGAAATGTTGCAGTTTTTATCCGAATAATTTTGATGCGTCTGCCCTGACCACGAACGAAGTACATGCGTACCCCGACCGAGGGACATGTGTACCCCGACCGAGGGATATGCGTACCCCGACCGAGGTACGATGACTTTAAGATACATTTTTTACCTTTAAAAACTCTTTTACCTCCTTGAAAAACAATTGAAACATGAGGTTCATAATTTTGCAGCTGTAAACCAAACAGATGTTTCGAAATGAACAAGAAAGTAATGATGACGCTGCTCATCGCTGGCTTCGCACTGGTGGCAGCAGCAGAGGAGGGTGACGGCAACGTGACACCCACAGCAAAGCCACAGGCTAAGTATTCGTTCTTCAGTGTGGCTGTGTCCACCACCGACGACGCTTACAAAGAGGCAGAGACCGACCGCCTGGCAGACCGCACCACCGCCTATTTTGAACGCAAGCTTAAAGACTGCACCTTCACACGCGAGGAGGTGGTACCTGGCGAGAGCATGCAACGCACCGTCACCCACAAGGTTGACATCTACAACGCTGTGCGCAACATTCATAAAGGTCTGGAGAAAACCATTGCCGCTGACCCACAACAGCAGACCTCGGCATCAGCAACCATGCAGCGTGTGGCTCGCGTGGCTGTGGCAGCATTCTACAACGAGGGAAGCACAGCTTTCGAGAACGCCCTACACGATGCACGCAAAGACTACAAGAAGCAGATAGACATCTTCAATAGCGTGGCTTTGGACGAATAAGAGCTTTGTTTAGGACAAATCAAAAAAAATAAAGAATAATCATAACAATTCAGGATGAAACAGATTTTAGCCATCTGTTGTCTGTCGGCAGCATGTCTGTCGGCAACGGCACAGAGCATAAACATAAAAGGTAAGGTTACCGACGGAAAGGAGCCTATCATTGGAGCAACCATCAGCGTGGAAGGCTCAAACCGCAACGCCGTGACCGACATCGACGGCAACTACAGCATTGAAGTGCCCGCAGGAGGCACACTGACCTACTCGTATGTGGGCTACCACCAGGTCAAGAAGAAGGTGAAGCAAGGTGTCGGTGTGCTCAACATCGCCATGAGCGAGGACCAGCAACAGATGGACGAGGTGGTGGTCACCGCCCTTAACATAAAGCGCAACAAACGCTCATTGGGCTATGCCACAGACCAGATAACAGCTGCCGACCTGAACGTGGGCAACGAGACCAACATGCTCAACCAGCTCACAGGAAAGGTGGCAGGCGTGCAGATAACAGCCGGCAACAGCGGTGCGGGCAGCTCTTCGCGCGTAATAATAAGAGGTGAGAGCTCGCTGAGCTCAAACAACCAGCCGCTCTATGTGGTCGACGGTGTGCCCATCAACAACAACACCTACACCAACCTCTCGGGCACACCACAGGAGATCGACTACGGCAACGGCGCTGGCGAGCTCAACGCCGATGACATCGCCTCGATGACGGTGCTCAAAGGTGCCAACGCAGCTGCCCTCTACGGCTCACGAGCTGCCAACGGCGTGATCCTGATCACAACAAAGAGCGGTCGCGACAAGAACAAGTTTAAGGTCGAAGTGAGCAGCACGACAACCTTTGAGAACGTGGCACGTCTGCCAAAATATCAGAACAAATGGAGCCAGGGAGCCAACGGTGTGTTCGAATATTGGGACGGCAACAACGGCCACGGCACACAAGACCAGCAAGACATGTCGTGGGGACGCGAGATGGACGGATCGCTCGTGGCACAATATGACTCGCCGTCAGTAGGACCCAACGGCGAACAGCTGCGTGGCGGCGACGTGGCAGCACGCAACGGGGCTGCAATAACGCCCACGCCGCTGGTGGCACACCCCAACAACGTACGCGACTTCTTTGAAACGGGCGTGACACAAAACACCAACATTGCCCTCAGCGCAAGCAACAGCAAGGGTAGCGTGCGACTGTCATACACCAACCTCTACAGCAAGGGCGCCATCCCTAACGTTGACCTCAAGAGAAACACGTTCAGCCTGAACACCACATACGACTTCACCGACCGCTTCCATGCCAAGGCATCGGCCACATACACTGGCTCAAGCAGCTCCAACCGTCCGAGCATGGGCTACGGTCCTGAGAACCCCATGTATCTCTTCGCTTGGTGCGCACGCAACATGAACATCAAGGCGGAGCGCGAATATTGGCAGCGAGGATACGAGGGGCTGAAGCAATATCACACCAACAGCGGATGGAACGACAACCCCTATTTCACCATGTATGAGAACACCAACGGGTTCAGCAAAGACCGCATGTTTGGAAACATCATGCTCTCTTACGACATCCTGCCAAACCTCACGCTGTCGGCACGCACAGGTATCGACTATTCGGGCGAACTGAGACAGAGCAAACGCGCATATAGCACACAGCGATTCCCTACGGGTGCTTACAAACGCGAGAACGTGTATGCCTCTGAGTGGAACACGGACGTGTTGCTGCAATATACAGGCAAGCTGTCACGCGACATGTCGTTCAACGCCACCGTGGGTGTGAACAGCATGGTTCAGAAGAGCCGTTACGACTATGGCTTTGCCAACGGCCTGTCGGTGCCCGAGGTCTACAACCTGGGCAACGCATCGGGAAATGTCGACTACACACAGCGCGACACACGCAAGCGCACAAACAGCGCCCTGTTCACAGGACAGGTGTCGTATCGCGACTGGCTCTTCCTCAACCTCACAGCACGCAACGACTGGTCAAGTGCTCTCACACGCACCGACGGCACAGGCAGCAACTCTTACTTCTACCCATCGGTGAGCCTCAGCGCCGTGATGAGCGACATCCTGAAGCTGCCGCGCTGGGTCAACTACTGGAACGTGCGCGTGGGATATGCCGAGGTGGGCAGCGACACCGACCCTTACCGTCTGCAAAACGTCTATGCCTACGCTCCCAAGTATGGCTCCATCTCGGGTGTGGTGTTGCCGTCAACACTCGCCGACGCCGACCTCAAGCCTGAGCGCATGCACTCATGGGAGGCAGGAACCGACATAACTCTCTTCGACAACCGTCTGTCTTTGGGCTTAACCTATTATAACACCCTAAGCAGCAACCAGATTGTGGTCATTCCCATCTCCAACACCACAGGCTACTCTTCGCGCTATGTCAACGCTGGCGACATTCGCAACCAAGGCATAGAGCTGTCGCTGGCGGTCACACCGCTGCGACTGAGCAACTCGCTCACATGGCAGTCGCGCTTCAACTTCTCCCGCAACGTGGGAAAGGTGGAGAAGATTGCCAAAGGCTACGACCAGTACGTTTACTCTTGGTGCGCCATCTACTCGGACCAGGACGCACGCGTCTACGCCATAGCCAAAGAGGGTGAGCGCATGGGCAACCTCTACGGCACAGGATTCAAGCACACACCCGACGGCAGCATTCTTGTAGACGAGAGCGGTCTGCCTGTCGCTGACCCAACGCTCGTGAAGCTCGGCAACTATAACCCCGACTTTATCTTGGGATGGAGCAACAGCCTGCGCTACAAAGGCTTCTCCCTCGACTTCCTCCTCGACTGGCACCAGGGCGGCGTGTTCGTAAGCCGCACGTTCGGAATGGGCATGGAGTCGGGCGTGCTGAAGCAGACCGAGGACCGCACACCTGAGCACATGGTGGTGAAAGGCGAGTGTTACGATGCAGCCACAGACCAGTATGTTACCAACACCAAGCAGGTGTCGCCGCGCGACTATTATCGCAATCTCTACCGCCGCTATCACGAGACCCAATCGACCTTCTCGGCAACGTTTCTCAAGCTGCGCGAGGTGAGCATAGGCTACGACCTGCCCAAACGCTGGCTCTCTCACACACCCATCAAGGCTCTTAACTTCAGCATCGTGGGACGCAACCTGTGGATGTGGACCAAGGGTCAGGACATGGTAGACCCTGAAGCGGTGACCTACGAGGGCAACAGCGTGACACCCGGTGTTGAGGAGATGTCATACCCGACCATGCGTAGCCTCGGCTTCTCAGTTCACGCCACTTTCTAAAAGCCTCTTTCTAAGAGCCACTTTTAAAAAAAGGAAAAGGACGGAAGACCAAGGAAGCAAAAAGAGAGAAGAAAAAGAATAAAGCAAAACAACAAGACAAGAAAAAATCATGACCATATATTCAACATGGAGGAACATGCGCACGGTCGTTGCTGCCGTGGCGCTGGCTGCGGCAACAACCGCATGCACCGACAATTTTGCAAACATCAACGACAACCCCAACGCACCGACAAAGGGCAACGTGGAGCTGCTGCTTAACCCGCAGCTGCGTACGCTCATCCAGGCACAGTTCAACTATGATGCCGGGGCCGCTCTCGGACATCAGGTGGCGCTGACCAACTATAACGATGCCGAGCAATACAACTTCGGAACAAACGAGGGAACATGGAGCTCGCTCTACACCAGCATGGCCAACATCAACGACCTTATAGCCACAGCTCAGGACAAGGGCATGCCGTCATCGGTGGCCATTGGCTATGTGCTCAAAGCCTACTGTGCAGCACAGCTCACCGACCACTGGGGCAACGTGCCTTACAGCGAGGCAGCACAGGGCAGCAGCAACATAACCCCCAAATACGACAAGCAGAGCGACATCTATCTTGCCGAGGGTGGCATCGTGGATCTGCTGCAAAAGGCAGAGCAGATGCTCGCCGAGGGCACAGACGCCCTGCCCTCTGACGTGGTATACAGCGGCAACAGACAGCAGTGGCGCAAGCTCGCCAACTCGCTGCGCCTGCGTTACCTCATGCGCATAAGTAACCGTCGCGCCGACATCAGCACGTTCAACACCATGCTTGCCGACTGTCTCTCAAAGCCGCTGCTCGACAGTAACGACGACAACTTCGCGCTGCCCTTCCTCGCCGGCACACCTAACCGCTGCCCCATCTACGAGATGCGTTCAGGCAGCTTCGACTACTACCGTGAGAGCAAGGAGATGGCCGACCAGCTAAACAGCACCAACGACCCAAGACAGGCTGTGTGGTTCCAGCCCACAGCACAGTCGGTACAGGACGGACAGCCAGCATGGGCCGGTGTGCCCAACGGATGCTCTGCCACCTCGCTCAAGACCATTGGCTACAACGAGAGTAAGGTGTCGATGCTTGGAACACTCTATCGTAACACACCCGACGGGGCAACAGCAACGCTCATCAACGCCGCTGAGGTGAAGCTGCTTCAAGCTGAGGCGGTGGCTCGCGGATGGGCACAGGGCAACGCCGCTGACCTGTACACCCAGGCCATCAAACTGTCGATGAAACAATATGGCATCGGCGACGCCGCTGCCGAGCAGTATGTGCAGCGTGCCGACGTGGCTTACAACGCCGCAAACGGCGTGGAGCAGATTCTCACACAGAAGTGGCTCGCCAACTTCATGGTGGGCTATGAGGCGTGGTTCGACTTCCTGCGCACGCATCTGCCAGCACAGGCCATGCCCATGGACAACCGTAACCCTTCTCCCGGACAGATCCCCTCACGCTTCTATTATCCTGAAACGGAACAGGCGGTGAACAAAGCACAGCTCGATGCCGCGCTGAAGGAACAGGGCGGAAAGGATGACATTAACACGAAGCTGTGGTGGGAGTGAAAGGAAAGAAATGTAGGTAGAAAATCATCAAAAAAAGATTGAAAAAAATCAATAGAAGAGCAAAAATATCAATAAGATAATAATATTAGAATAAGATAAAACAAAAACATGAGCTATAACATTAAAAATCATAGCATATCACTCCCCTCCATAAGGGGAGGGGTGAGCCGCCTCGGGCGGCGAGGGGGTGGGGCTTTCCTCCTCTTCCTCCTCTCCCTCCCCCTCTCCGCCCACACAATAGAAGGACGGGTCGTGGCAGAGGGCAAGCCACAGCGCGATGTGGTGGTGACCGACGGTCTAAACTTTGCTTACACCGATGCCAACGGACATTACACCATCGATGCCTCCGACGATGCACGCTTCGTCTATCTGCTCACACCCAAGGGATATGTATGCAACTATGCCTCTGGCATTCCGCAGTTTTACCAACAGCTGAAGAGCGGTCAGAGCCGTTACAATTTTGAACTCTTACCCATGAAGGGCGATGCCGACAAGACACTCGTCATTGCAGGAGCCGACACGCAGCTCGACAACGACCACGACCGCAAACGACTGTTTGACGAGACGGTGCCCGACATGAAGCAACTGCTCAACGAGGCAGGCAACAGACAGAAGGCCATGTTCGTGGCGGGCGACCTTACATGGGATGTGTATGGACGCAACGCTGACGTGAAGCAGTTTGCACAACAGGTGGGCGTGCCGTGCTATCCCGTCATAGGCAACCACGACTTCGACAAATATGCCGCTCCATCCGACACCACACGCTACGCTGCCCCATACGAGGCGAGCTTCGGACCGACCTATTATGCTTTCATGCTCGGCGACGCCTGTTATGTGGTGCTCAACGACATCAAATATGCGGGCAACAAACGCTACACCCTGTCGCTGCGACAAGGTCACCAGATGGAATGGCTGAAGAAGCTCCTCGGCGTGGTGCTGCAACAGAACACCAACGTGTTTGTCGTCATGCACGCCCCGCTGAAAATTCCCGGAACCGACAAGATGACCGACGGCGGAGAGGAACTGAAAGCCATGCTGATCGGCAAGCCGTTCAACGCTGCCGTGTTCAGCGGACACCTTCACACAAACAACAACACCTGTCTGGCTGACGGACTATGGGAGCACAACATGGGCGCTATATGTGGCTATTTCTGGGAAACAAACGTGAGCGGCGACGGCACACCTAACGGTTATCACATCATTGAGACCGACGGACGAAAATGGCAGCAACGCTATAAGGCTACGGGCATGCCCATAGACAAGCAGATGAAGGTGTTCTTGCCCGGCACCGTGGCCGACAGACCCGACGCACTGTGCTGTAAGGTGTGGAACTGGGACTCGCGCTGGAGCATTACATGGCAAGAAGACGGCAAGGAGATGGGAGCGATGAGCCAGTTTCATAGCTTCGACCCCGACTACCTGCGCTGGCTCAACGGCCGACTGGCAACCGCCGACTACACCCCTCGTCGCACCGACCACTTCTTCTCATGCAACCCGTCGCCCGATGCTCACACCATAACCATAACGGCGCAAGACCCCTATGGCAACGTGTACAAAGAGACGGTGAAGAGAAGCTTTTAAAGGTAAAAAAGTAAAAAGGTAAAAAAAGCTGACGCCGTTTTTAGGGAAAAGAGAAAAGAAAATAGGTGTAAGAAAACTGTGAATAAGTAAGGTTTTGGTTTTGCATGTCAACAACATGTAAAACGCTTGGAGGGTGTGTCAAACAAAAACGGTTTGACACACCCTCCTTTGCTTTATTGGGATTTGTTAAGCTTTGCTTCGATTGGGCTTAGCTTTATTGAGCTTTCGCTTTAACAAGCAGCTTTCATGCTCAGCCGGCAAACTCTATTTTTTCTTCTTCAGATTCTTCCACGCTGAGAACTGGTAACGACAGTGGCTGGTGTATTTCTGTCCGGGTTCGAGCCAAGGACTTAACCACTGGGGCTTGTTTGGCGAGTCGGGGTAATGTTGCGTTTCAAGACATACCGAGGCATGACGCGGATAGCGGTAGCCGTGCTTTGCGGCAAACGACGCATCGAGGAAGTTGCCAGTGTAGACCTGGATACCCGGCTCATCGGTATAAACATCGAGACGTATGCCCGTTGTTGGACTGTAGAGAGCTGCTGCCAACTTCTTGTCGTTGCCCTTGCCCTTTTTCCATGTGTTCAGACACCAGTTGTGGTCGAAGCCACCGGCGTTGCGCGTCATGTCAAACTGCTTGTTGTTGATGTCGCGGGAGAGCGACGTGAAGCGTCTGAAGTCCATCGGGGTGCCTGCAACGCTCAGCTCCTCACCCGTGGTCATGTAGGTTGTGTCGGCAGGCGTGTAGCGGTCGGCATTGATGTAGAGCATCTGGTTCTCGCCATCGTGTGAGGGGTCGCCGTTGAGGTTGAAGTAAGAGTGGTTGGTCATGTTGATGACCGTCTTCTTCGTGGTTGTTGCCTCATATCGAATGTCGATGGCGTTGTCGTGCGTCAGCGTGTAGGTGACGGTTGCCGTGACCGCTCCGGGGAAATTGTTGTCGCCATCGGGCGAGAAGACGGTCATCTGCAAGGTAGAGTCGTTAAGCTGTCGTCCATCATACACCTTATATTGCCAACCCGTGGGTCCGCCGTGCAGACAGTGGCCATAGTTGTTTTGCGGCAGCTGTATGGTCTTGCCGTCAACCGTTATCTGTCCTTTGTTTATGCGGTTGGCATAACGTCCGATGGCGGCACCGAAGTCGCTGCCAAAGTTTATGCGGTCGGCATACTGCGCAATGTTGTCGTAACCCAACACCACATCGTGCATCACGCCCTTGCGGTCGGGCACCATTATAGAGACGATGCGCGCACCGAAGTTGGTTATGCACACCTCCATGCCCTTGCTGTTGCGCATGGTGTAGAGGTGCGTTTGGCGTTCCTCGATATTGCTTTCAAAATGGGCGGGGTCAAGACCCGAGAGCGTCAGGTTCTTCATGCCTTCAACCACGGGAGCGGCTGCCACAGCCGAGGGCGATGACCCCATGACGTGAGGCCAGCCATCGACCCAGTCGACACGGTCGAGCCACACCTTGCGGCCCTCGTCAGGACTGTCGGCGCTGAAGCCGTGATACAGCAGCCAGTCGCTACCCTCGGCATCGGTCACCAGCTCGGCGTTATGTCCCGGGCCAATGACGCGCTGGTTGCGGTGCAGCATCACCTCAAAATTGTTGTCGAGCAAAGGACGGCCCTGACGGTCGACATAAGGTCCGAAGAGCGAGCGTGAGCGGCCCACCGTTACGCGATAGGTGCTGCGTTCGCCGTCGCAGCAGGTGCCGGCCGAGCCAAAGAGATAATAATAGCCCCCACGACGTTTTATGTAGGTGCCCTCCATGAACGACCCTGCCACCTGTTGTGGCTTGGCGCCAGCCTTCAGACTCATGCCGTCGTCGCTCAGTTCGCAGCCATAGATGCCATGGAACGAGCCCCAGAACAAATATTTGCGGCCGCCGTCTTCAATGTAGAAGGGGTCGATGCAGTTTTGAATGCCTATGCCCTTGCTTATGAACATGTTGCCATGGTCGGTGAACGGACCTGTTGGCGACAGGCTTGTTGCCACGCCTATGCCGGCATCCCACTCGCCGCCCCACACCGACTTGGAATAGTAGAGCACATACTGTGAGCCCACGCGGTTGATGCATGGAGCCCAGATGCGGCCCTCGGGCAGCCATTGTGGACGCGAGGCATCGGTGAAGGCTGTGCCCACGAAGGTCCAGTTGACGAGGTTCTTCGAGCTATAGATGGGCAGGTTTGTCACATCCTCTGTTGAATAGAGGTAGAAGGTGCCGTCGTCGGCACGCACCACCGTGGGGTCGGGTGCGCTCCTGTTTATCACAGGATTGGTGTAAGTGGCTGTCTGTGCCGATGCCGCCAGCGTTACAAGCAGCGAGGCACACAAAGAATTTAGTTTTTTCATATCTTTATTGTTTTTATTTCAAGAAGTTTACTGTGCGCTCGGGCGAGTAGAGCTCCCACAGCGAGGCAACGGTCCAGCCTGGTGCAAAGAGGTCGTTGTAGAAGCCCTTACCGTTGCGACCATAATCCCATGTGGTGTGCTGCACCACCTCGGGATAGAAGCCTTTCTTTGCAATGTTGAAATGGTGCTCGTCGGTGGGCATGAGCTGGCAGAGCGACGAGTAGATAACGTCGTACATCTTTGCGAAACGCTCTTCGCCAGTAACATTGGCCAACCACTTAACAATGTGGGGCAACTCGAATACGAACACGTCGATGTGGTTGTTTTCAACCGACACGTTGCTCCAGCCACGCGACTTGAAGTTGACATCGCCCAGCATCTGGCCCTGTGCGAAGGGCACGTCCCAGGTATAATACCACGACATAGCAAAATAGGCAGCCTGCTTGCACAGGTCTATATAGTGGGCACGCTCTTTGCCTTTGGTTACCATAGCCAGATAATAGGTAGAGGTAACGGCGGCAATGGCAGCCTCTTTGTCTTCACAGTTGGCGTCGAGGGTTGACGAGAAGTAGTCGCTCTTCGAGATGATGTTGCGCTCTACATAATCGACCGTGCGCTTGGCGGCAGCAAGATAGCGCTTGTCGCCAAAATATTTCCATCCCATCACCAAGGTAGAGGTGGCCGAAGGTGTGCTACCACCCGAAGCGTCGATGTCGGCTCCCGCATCATTATATTTTCGTGCGAAGCTGCCGTCGGCTTTCTGAAGGGTGAGGAAGTTGTCGAGCACGGTGCGCATCTTCTTCTCCCACTCTTTATGCTGGCGACCATGCTGGCGCTCATATTTCAGATAATGAAGCATAGCATATACGGCCTCGCTCTGCTGGCGGATAGAGTGTATCACGTCCTTGCTCTTGGGCATGCCGTCGCGGAAGTTGACAAAGTCGATGAAATAGCCAGCATCGGTAAAGCCGTTCTGCATGAAGCTTTCGATGATGCTATGACCCATCTCAACAAGTTGTTTATCATTGTTTGCTTCACCCCACTCCACTTCGTTGAAGGCATTCAGCAACACACGGCCACAGAAACCTAACTGCACCTCGCGAGAAGGTTTGCAATCGTCGGTAAAGATGGTGATGCCTGAATTATATTTCAGCGGAAACTCAGAGACATACGACTCGCGGAAGTAGTTGCACAACTGAGCCTTTACCTGATTGGCCGTGAACTGCTGTGCCAGGGGCTGCGGCTGCATCTGGTCGAAACAATACTGCCAAGTGCTTGCTACAAAGTCGCCGTATGAGGCGGCCTTGGTTTCATGTATGCGCCAAGTAAGGGTCTTGCTTTCACCCGTCTGCATCTTCACAAACGACGTAACCGCCGGTGCGAGGGTGAGCTTTCTGATGTATCGGCGAGGGCTCTCAACATAAGGATAACCGAAGGTGAGCTTGGTCTTGCCTGTCTCGTTATCAAAGCCTAAATAGCCGATGGTAGTGTTGCCTTGAAGAATGATCTCACCCGCGGTGTGCTGTGTCTGCACGTCGGCCGAACCTTTCTCCACGCGCAACACGCTCCATCCAGACCCGGTGGTGGTGTTGTAGACGCTGGTGAGAGGTGTCGAGAGACGGTCGTCGCGGAAGTTCCAACTGGTGCTTGTTGCAAACGAAGGAGCCTCTTTTGGCGAGCGCAGGTTGCGATGATACCAGAAGCCGGGCATGTAGAACTCGCTGCCCTCGGTGCTGAGACCTGTGGCGAGCTGTGCGCCAAAGTTGAAGTAGACATCGGCATCGGCCTTCAGGTTTATGGTCACGATCTTGTCGTCGCCGTCGGCGGTAACGGTTTGCGATATCTGCAACGGAAGGTGTGTGCCTTTAGCCTCATATCTTCCATTATTAAGATGTAGCTGATGAGCCACTGCCCTGTTGCCGGGCTGCTTGAGGAGCAGCGTTGCCTCAATGTCTTGCGCATTAGCCTGCAAGGGCGCAAAGATGATGGCCGAGAGCAACAGAGCCTTCCACAAATCTTTCTTTTTGTTCATGTATGTGTTATTGTTTTTAATTAGTAGGACATGTTGTTTCGTTATCTTTTGCAAAATTACACCTTATCTTTTTATAAGAATAACACTTGCGGGTCTAAAAATGAAAAAAACAGACCAAAACGGCGATTTTTCTTGTTTTGAACCGTTTTTTAACCCAAAGAAGCCTTTTTGGGTTCAATAATTCTATTTTTTCTGGAATGTAAAATACCGAAAAGAGAGTGTTTCCTTACATTTATAAGATTTTTTGAAAAAAGCATGGGGCAATAATATACCTCAAATAAAAAAAAGGCCCGCAAACAAACGCTGTGGCGAATTTTTCCGTATCTTTGCCCAAGATAGGCTGCACCTCGCGCACAAAGGCGCAGAATGATCATTATATAAAATTCGACATATGAAAAACCTTTTTGTTTTAGTTCTGCTGACCATCACGTTAGGCTGCAACTGCGCCCCATTAAAACGAGGCTCGCAAGATGATTTCAGAGCCATGCGCGACAGTATGGTGAACACATTTCAGCAAGGAATGTTACAGCGTGACACGTCTTTAGTCATGCAGTCATGGCGTATGTCCGAAAATTTGCTCCAAGTGGATAAAACCCACAAAGAGAATATCTACCACCACAGGGCAGTCGTCATGGCGTGGCTCGGCAGGAAGGAAGAGGCAATAGAGAACAGATGGCTCGAGATTCAGTGCATGACCGACAACAATCCTGACAAAATTGTTTATATGGCTAAGAAATATACCATTGAAAACAAAAAAGACAGCGCACATTATTACATTTCCAAATTGTTGGAATTTTGTGACAGTAATAAGGACAAACATTATAATGACCAAAAAAGCCACGAAGGTTATATGGCATATTTAAAACTGATTGCCATTTCCCTAAATGAAGGACCAGCGAAAGGAAAGGAGTTTCTTGACAAACAGTTGAAGAAAGATCCTGACAACGACTTGTACAAATATCTGAAAGACAATTGGAAAGATTTTTTGAAATGTCTAAATGACAAGACATAGACAAAGAGACATAAATAAACTTTCAACAACGAAGAGAAAACAAGGTCATCTCTTGAAAAAAATACCAAATATTGCTGCAAGGGCCTGTCTGCTTTTCAATTGCTGAGAGCAAGAGGGGCAACTGAGGCATTGCTTCGCAACACATTTTTTCTTTATGAAAGATATCAGATGAATATTTGTACGAATCATTAAAAAAAAGTATATTTGTAAATCAAAACAACTGATTATGAAATATCCTATTGGCATACAAGATTTTAAGACTATACGCAAGGACGGTTTTGTATATGTGGACAAGACAGTGCTGCTGTATAAACTGGTATATGAAGGCAAAATATACTTTCTGAGTCGTCCAAGACGATTCGGAAAGAGCCTCCTTGTGTCAACGCTTAAATATTATTTCAGTGGAGAGAAAGATCTCTTCTCTGGACTTGCCATTGATTCGTTGGAAACCAAATGGGAGCAATATCCTATATTTCATATCGACTTTAACGGAAGCG
>UQTI01000076.1 GCA_900543975.1 uncultured Prevotella sp.
AACCCGATTATCTTTACCAATGGTGACAACGATACCTTCCCCCTTTGGTATAACCAAGAGACCGAGGGTGTGCGCACAGACGCACGCGTGTGCAACCTTAGCTACGTCAACACCGATTGGTATATTGACCAGATGAAGCGTCCTGCATACAACTCACCTTCGCTGCCCATCACATGGCCGCGTCTCGACTTCTGTTCAGGCACAAACGAATATGTTCGTGTGCAGCCAGAACTTAAGGAGCAGGTTCTTCAGTTCTATAAAGAGAACCCAGAGGAAGCCAAGCAGCAGTTTGGTGATGATCCGTTTGAGGTGCGCAACGTCATGAAATATTGGGTGCGCTCAAAGAATGCCGACATGCACGTCATTCCTACCGACACTCTCTATCTTGACATCGACAAGGAGGCTGTGAAGCGTAGCGGCATGATGATGGCCAGCGACACCATTCCTGACCGCATGGTTATCTCTCTGAAGGGCAAGTCGGCTCTCTACAAGGGCGAACTTATGATGCTTGAGATTGTATCGCAGGCCAACTGGACACGTCCTGTTTATGTGGCAACGACCGTTGGTTCTGACAACTATCTCAACCTTGGCGACAACTTCGTTCGTGAGGGATTGGCCAACCGCATAACGCCGTTCACCACAAATGCTCCTGGTGCAAAGAACTTTGACACCGAGAAGACATATAACAATGTGATGAACCGTTACAAGTGGGGCGGTCTGGAACAAAAGGGTCTTTACATTGACGAGACCGTGATGCGCATGTGCTACACTCACCGTCACCTTATGGCTGATCTCGCCTTGCAACTCATTGCAGAGGGCAAGACAGACAAGGCGTTGAATGTGTTGCGCAAGTCGGAGAAAGTGTTGCCAAGCTACAATGTGCCCAACACTTATCTGTCTGGAGCTGCCGATCTGGCAAAGGCTTATGCCCTGCTTGGCAAGAAGAACGATGCCCAGCGCATTATCGATCAGGTATGGAAAGACAGTAAGCAGTATGCACAATGGTATGTCGGTCTTGAAGGCAACCTTTTCACCATGTCGCAGAATGATGTCCTGAAATATATCTATATCATGCAGGCAACTGCTGATGTGGAGGGTCTCATCAGTTCTACGAAGGCAGAAAAGATGCTGAGCGATATAAACGCCATTTATGTTTATTATCAGAAAAAAGGCGGTCAACCGTTTGAGCAGTAGTTCTTGACAGGAATAGTAACTGTAAGCAAGAAATAACTTTTAGAAGTAAAAGTAAAGATAATGATTATAGAACAACCAGCCAAATGGCTGAGATGGCTATTCCCCAAGGCGGCTTGGAGGATGGACCCGAAGGAGAAGGCGGTATATCTGACCTTTGATGACGGGCCCATCCCCGAGGCCACGCCGTTCATTCTCAAAACTCTTGAAGAATATGGAGTTAAGGCTACGTTCTTTATGGTGGGTGACAATGTGCGGAAATATCCTGATCTCTACAGACAGATAGTTGAGGCAGGACATCAAGTGGGTAACCACACGTTCCATCATCTTGGAGCGTTCAAGCACACAATAAAAACGTATCTTGATGATACGGAGCTTGCAAACGAACTTATTCATGCCCGCTATTTTAGACCACCGCATGGTTGCATGAGAATGAGCGAATATTGGCAACTCAGACGCAAGTACACTATCGTGATGTGGGACCTTGTAACCCGCGACTATTCAAAGTGGATGACGGCAGAGGATGTGCTTAACAACGTTAAACGCTATGCCCGTAATGGTTCTATTATAACCTTCCACGATTCGCTTAAGAGCGTTACGAAACTCCATTTCGCTCTTCCACAGTCGTTGCAATGGCTTAAGGAACAGGGATATGAGTTTAAAATATTCCCATAACAAGACTGTCTGATTTTTTTATGATAGAGGCAATAGAGACATATCTTCATAAAACCATAAAGTGTGGTGATGACGTTGTTTCCATTGTCTCTATTTTTTTGCTCACTATAAAAAATACAGAAAACTGCCTAATGACCGATTTGGGTTTAATAATATAAAACAAAGTTTGATATGACAGATAAAAACACAAAAGCCAATTTGTATAGTGCCCTTGCCGCATGTATGCGTGGCTTCTTCGAGGCTTTTGCCATGGGTGTCATCGATGATGCTTATGGTGATGATGCCAAGACAAAAGCATCAAAAATGGAGCCTAAGAATGTTAAACAAGCCTTGCTCAACTATTATGGTGAGGTGGGTAAGATGTTCTTTGACCAGATGTTTTATACCATTGCACAGCTTACATACGACAATGTAGACGAGGCCGTAGAGCGTGTTAAAGCTGAGTGTGGCGAAGGAGCTACTGTTCCCGACTATATGCGTGTGGCTTGTCGTGAGCAGGCTGTTTATGAGGCTATGGTTGAAGAATATAAACGTAATTTCTCTGCCTTGCTCGCTGGTGGCATGCCATCGCCAAAGAGTCATATAGCCGATCGTGTGAAGGGCGACATGCTTGCAGCCTCTGATAGCGGTCAATGTCTGCGCCTTCTTGTAAGAGTGGTCATAAGGTCTTATGTCATGGGCTTACGTCTCTCGACAGACGGACGGCACCAGCTTAACCAAGCATCGCTTTTGCGTATACTTGCGGAGAATATAAATCTGCTGACCCATGACGATGTTATAACAGGCGATTTCGAAACTGTTGATCAGTTGCTTGCTCATGTGTGTGGTGGGGAAGAATCGTTTGCAATAATGTCGGAAGAGATGAACAACGTGATGAACGATGTTATTGGTGGCGACGCTATATAGTGTGTCGGGCCTTCATTTCCAGATATCTGTTTACCACATCTGCTGACAGATTTTGAGGTGTGGTAAGCAGACTCTGTATGCCGTGGCGACGCAGTTGGGAAATGATGAGATGCTGTTCATTCATCATTTTCTCTACTATAACATGTTGATAATATTCTTCTGTTGTGTGTGCTTTTGTTTTTAGAAACTGCTGTTTCTCGTTGTCAATAAAGAAAACGAGGAGCACCCTATGACGCTTGTTTAGCATTTGCAGATAAGGCAGTTGGCGTTCCATGGCATGCAGACTGTCAAAACTGGTGTAGACAACAAGCAGAGACCGTTTTGACAATTGGTGGTTTACGGTAGCTGACATGTCGGCGAAATCGCTTTCATACCATTGTGACTGCTGCGAGTAGAGGGCATCGAGCAGCTTTTCCATCTGTCCTTGTCGGCGTGATGGCGCAACAAACGTGTCGGTGTGGTCGTTGAAACACACCAGTCCGGCCTTGTCTGCTTTACGCACAGCTATATAGGAAAGCATCAATGCGGCGTTTATGGCATAGTCGAGAAGCGTCATGTCCTTAAACGACTGTTGCATGGCACGTCCCTTGTCTATTACGGACACGATCTGTTGTGAACGTTCTTCTTCATATACGTTCACCATCAGTTGGTTCCGACGCGCAGATGCTTTCCAGTTCATAGACCTATAGTTGTCGCCAGTAACATATTCTTTAATGTGCTCAAACTCGGTGTTGTTTCCTGCACGACGAACACGCTTGACCCCCATCTCTGTAAGACGGTTGCTAATGGCCAGTAGCTCATATTTATGCAGCATAAGATATGAGGGGTAAACCTTTACATCTTGCGGTTCGCCACATGTGTAGCGACGCTCGACAAGTTGTAACGGCGATGTGGCAAACACCCTTATGTGTCCGAACCCATAGACCCCTCGTTGTGTGGGACGCAGTTTATAAATCACGTTTTTACCTTCAAGCGGCGCAAGGCGAAGACGGAACACGATGTCACGGCGCTGAAAGACAAACGGTGTCTCGTCTATTATCTTTATTTTTAATGCCCATGCACTTGTGCTTTCCACGCGTATCCTTATCTCGTTGTCGTCGCCGTTTGACAGGCGTTCTGCCACTTGTCTTGTTGCGTGTATGGCGTGACGCGAATACATCATGATAAGGTCTGTAATTGTCATGAAGAGCAGAAGCCACATGACGACACATCCCACCGTGTAGAGCGGTGGGTAGTAATTGCCTACAGTCATCATTACGATGGCTGTAATCATTATTGTGTAAAAACGGTTTGTAAGATACATTTTTCTATTTTGGTACTTCAACCATGTCGATTAATTTCTGCGCCACAACAACAGGGCTATAACCTTCCATCTCTGTCTCAGCCGTAAGCATCAGTCGGTGTTGCATGACGGGAGGTGCCACGGTCTTAATGTCGTCAGGTATGACAAAATCGCGGCCTTGCAACAACGCATAAGCCTTGGCACAACGGAGCATGTCTACCGATGCGCGTGGTGAACAACCCATATAAACCATTTTCGACTCGCGGCTCTGGGCAACAATTTGGGCAATGTAGCGCAACAACGAGTGGTCCACCACCACATTGTCCATCATGCCTCGCAACTCTAACAGCTGATCTTTGGTAATGGCAGGTTTGACATCGTCTAAACGTGCGAACGATGTATGGGCATTGTGTCGGCTTAATATTTCCACCTCCTCGTCAACAGAAGGATAGCCCATCGTTATTTTCATGATGAAACGGTCGAGCTGTGCCTCAGGCAGACGATAGGTGCCTTCCTGTTCAACGGGGTTTTGGGTGGCTATTATTGAGTAGATGCCGCCCATCTTGTAAGATGTGCCGTCAATGGTAGCTTGACGTTCTTCCATAACCTCAAACAGGGCTGCTTGTGTTTTTGCAGGAGCGCGATTGATCTCGTCTGCAAGAATGATGTCTGCAAACACTGGGCCTGCATGGAAATCAAACTCTTGGGTTTTAATGTTGAAAACGGATGTGCCAAGAACATCGCTTGGCATGAGGTCGGGGGTAAACTGTATGCGTGAAAACCGTGCGTCGATGAGTCGTGACATCAGTCGTGCAAGCAAGGTCTTTGCCACTCCTGGCACACCCTCCAACAGCACATGTCCGTCGGCGATGATTGATGTTAGAACCATGTCTACAGCTTTGGTCTGTCCAACAATTATGTCGGATATATGTTGTCTTATTTCATCCATCTTGTGGGTGAACTCGGTCAAATCGGTTCTTGTTTCCATTGTATCTTTAATTTATATTATCGTGTTTTTGGTGCTTTTATCTATAATGAGTTTTATTGTTGTTTGCCATTAACTCTTATATCTGTTTCATGATCTCATCCATACGGTTTATGGCCCACTTCATCTCGCGCTCGTCAATGGTGCCTTCAGTAAAATAGTCCAAACGCAATCGCAGCAAATCTTCCTTCACCTTTTCTTCTTTCAATGATGTGCGTCGTGCTATAAGGCGTGCTGCATCGGGTGGTAGCTTGTGTTCAAGAATATCAACCTGAAGAGTTGTGCGCAGACGCTCGGCAAAGAACATGAACTTCTTTCGCAGAAGGTCTGCATTGTCACCACGATGATAATAAAGTGTACCTATGAGTTTTGCAAACTCTAATGTGTGGTTCTTGGGTGGAGAAACGACAGGGATGATTCGTTGTCTGCGGCGTGCCTTAAACACACAGAAGAGGACGAGCGCGAAGACTGTAAGATACCAAGCGTGGCGCAACGGTTTTTTGTTGAGAACGTATCGCATGGGTGACAGTTCTGCTTCATAATCAGATGTCGTTTTCGTGTATGCTGTTGTGCGGATGACGGGGCGATCAGCTATCTGTGTCATCAGTCGCATGACAACAGGTAAAAGTTGACGGTCGAGCACGCCATAATTGGTGAAAGCTAATGGCATGGCGACAACAGTAAGCTTACCGTTTCCTATTGATCGGGTGACAGCGACAGGTGTCTTTTGGGTAATATTCTCATTTAAAACCTGTCCAAGCCATTCGGCGCTGTCGTTATATTCTTTTAGCTTGTTCTTCTTCCGCATCTCCTTTTCGCGTGCAACATAATATCTGAAATATTTGTTCTGTTCTTCAGGAACTATGGTTTCAGAATATTTCCATAAAAGAGTGTCAAACTTCACCGTTTCACACATGCGTCGGTCAACAATCACCGATCCGCCAGATATGCTGTTGAACGAGCTGGCTTGCATGGGTGGGTATGTCGTGTCAGGATTGCGCCAAAAGAGAGTGTCATAGCTTTCATAGACATTCATGCCACGAAGAAAATTCTTAATGTTCTCCACGTTAAAATAGATGCTACCATTGTATGACAAGCCATAGTTGTAGGCAATGGTTGAGTCGGTTCTGGCATCGGCCGACTGAAGCACAGCAATCATGACATTTGAGCCACGACGTAGCAGACTGTCCATGGAGCGTAGGTCTATAGCGTTAAGGCTCATAAGATCACACAATACCAAGAGGTTGCTGTTGCGCATCTTCTTGTCATTGTTTATCTGAGTGAACGTCTTGCGTAAGACGGCATAACCGCGCGGCATCGATTCTGTCATGATGCTGTCAAACACATAGCATCCGAATGGTTGGCGGTCGTTATGTGAGAATGATGCCTCCCACACAAATCGTCGCGGCATGCGTTGGCCTAAAGCAAAACACACAAGCACGAAGACTGTAATGAACAGAACATATTTATGTGAGCCTTTCATTCAGTACCTCCTTTCTCCTTGGTTGTTGTCATGGTTTGCACCGTGGCGTTAGCTTCTGCTTTTTGGGCAATCTCAATCTCCTCTATCGTTGCTTTGCTGTCAGCCATTGCAGCATCTGTTGTTGAGGCATCTGCATCATAGCCACCATAGCGTATGCGTACAAATGTTGTTGTGAGGTGGTGGAACGGTCGCCCATTATATTCGTTTAAATATTGTGATGGTGTCTTTGCCGGTTGCCAGTCTATCTTGCCTGCGTCGCTCAGATGGCGTAATGTCTGTAGATAAACAAGTCGCACGGCTTCGCGATAATTGCCAACCTTTAGAGCTTGGTCTATTGTAGAAGGGAAATCTATTCCATAAATATTGTCTTCCTCTACGATGTAGCCGTCATTTTCTGCGTTCTTCTTGCTACGCCATCGAAGCAGTTCGGGGTGACGGTATAGTGTGTACACTATTATTGCGACAATCGCTCCAAAGCCTAACACATACCATATTATCTCCCCTGTATAACCAAGAGATAAATCACCGAACAGATCCTGCATTATTTGGTTGAACTTGTCGGTGAACCAGTCCCATAGCGAGAAGCTTGAACCTTTGAATTCAACGGTATAGTCGAACTCAGGTTTTGTGCGCCATTCTGCTATGCGAAGTGTGTCTACTGATAGCGTATCGGTCATTGTAGAGTTGTTAATATTCTGTTTTTGTTCTTCTTTATCTTTTCTCTTTAATTTTTACTCTTTAAAAGTCGTCACCGTCAACCGCCTCATGTGCGTGTCCATATTGATAGGCGAGCGCCACAAGCATTGCAGCATAACCGATGTAGCAGACAAAAAGATAAAAAATGCCAGCGACATAAGTAAGGAAACCATACCATGGCGTGTTGACAAACGATGCGCTTGAAGATCCGTCTGCCACGAAATAGATTTTAACAAAGCTCAAGATCATCCATGGCAAACTGAGCGTGCCGCATACAATGCTGATGATGAGTCCAAAAACAAAGATCAAGGCTATTACGCCACGCCATGTCTTGAAACCATACAAAACGCCTTTTTTAAGTCCATTAAAGAATTTTGTCTCTTCAAACGAATATGCAGGTATCACCATCATCAATGGTGGAACGAGCATGAAAATGCTGCTATAAACCAATAACACTATAAACACGATGCCGCTTTCGCCATTGCCTGCTATAGTTGTCGTGGCAACCAATACCACAAGGGCAACAAACAGCACCAACATCAATATGCCTATAAGCACCATGGCTCCAATGCTCTTCCATGCAGAACGCATCTGACGCATCATGAAAGGACGGAACTGGGTAAAGGTCATTTTGCTTAACTCTGCATACTGTGGTGTGCCGTCATCATTGGTGGAGTGGTAGAGACGCATGAGAGCATAGACAATGCTTATAAATAGTGCTGTGGCAACGAGGGAGAAGACAAACAGCGAGCAATAGTTAAGTACGAAGCCCACAATTGTGCTTGTGGCTGTCTTATCACCATCTTGAACATTTCCGTAGAACGATGAGATTAGTCCGTTGATGTTGAGAGCTTGAATGGCACACAATGGCAATAACACAATGGCTAGCATCTTAAGAAGGATGCGCCAGTTGGAGGTTATAAAATTGGTCGTGTCATTAAACTTGTCGCTGAATGTTCGGCGGCAATAGAACGGTGGAATTTGGTGTTGTATGAAGCCCATATGCTATTGTTTTAATGTTAAACGTAAAATATTGGTTCTAACAAATGTCTGTGTTGTTCCTGTTTTTACAGTATGGCCACACCACATAGTAGCCAATAACAAACGCGAGCGAGAGCAGAATGAAGCTGAGACGCAGCATGTCGTTCATTTCTGTGTGGCGTGTAACATAACCTTCTATAAATCCTGCAACGATGAACACAGGCACGGTGCCTACCACAATCTTCAGGCCACGCCGTGCCCCGCGTCTGAAAGCATAGAATCGGGAGTAGGTGCCAGGGAAAAGCCAACTGTTGCCTAACGCCAGTCCGGCTGCTCCAGCCACTATGATTGCTGATATCTCCAACGTGCCGTGCATAAACACAGCGAGAAGCGACTCTGTCAACAATGCATGTTGAGCGAAAAAGGTCTCAAAGCATCCTAACATTATACCGTTATAGAACAGTAAGATGGCAGAGAGAACGCTTGAAACGAGTCCCATAGCAAAGATGCGGAAAGCAACGCCAATATTGTTTATTGTGATGCCAAGAAACATAGAGCCTTGCGCACCGCCGTCATATACAGCCATCGGCTTACCGTCTTGAATGTTTTGTAGAGTCTGCTCCACATATCCGTCTCCAAGGATTATACGGCAGAAGTCGGGCTCCGCCATCTGTGAAACGATACCCACAGCAATGCTAAAGACAAAAATGAGAAACGAAGCGAGCAATGTGCGACGCTCCTCCCACATGGTTTGTGGCACCTCTTTTGTCCAGAACGTTATCAGACGTGACCTCTTCTCGCGCTTGTTACGGTAGATCGCGTTATGAAGCATGGCTGCAAGAGAGTTTAGATAGAGCGTAATGCGCGCCTTGGGGTAGTGGGTGTAAGCAAAGGCCAAGTCGGAGGTGATGTCTGTATAGGCATCAGCAATATCATCGGGTGTCTCCTGATTGAGATCTTGGGCCATGATTTCTACATGTTCCCATTTCTCTATATTTTTCTGTATGAAGGAGAGTTCGTTCATTTTTCTGAAATAAAAATTGTTCTTTTAGGCAACAAATTTAAATAAAAAAGTTAAATTTGCAAACAAATTATTCAGATTTTTGTATGTCAGACATCACAACAAGCAATTTTGTTTGCATAGAGCAGACTCCAGCCTCTATAGGCGACCGTATCTTTGGGCGAATTATAGACATCATAATACTTGTTGTCTATAATTATTCGGCTGCCACGTTTGTAAGCAAACTGCCATTGGATAGTGACGACATGTTGCGTTTGTTGCTTATCTTGGCATTATTGTTCTTGCCGGCAATAGGTTACACGTTCTTGGCAGAGATGCTCTTTAACGGACAGACAATTGGCAAATATGTAATGAAAACGCGTGTGGTGATGGCTGATGGCTCATCGCCGACCGTCGGCGCTCTCTTTTTGCGTTATGTGTGCGAGATGGTTGATCTTTGGATGGGTTTCGTTGGCATTATATTTATAATGTGCACCAAGCGTCATCAACGGCTTGGTGACCTTGCGGCTAGCACTATGGTCGTAAAGACTGAAGACACAGAGCACATGCGCATTACCATTCATGAGTTCGACTATGCCCGTCGTGGCTACACTCCAACATACGCCAATGCCACTCGTCTCACATCACGACAGGCAGACATCTTGCGACGTGCAGTAGCTGATGACAGTAAAACGGATGAACGTCGTATTGATGCTCTTGCCGAAAAAGTGGCGCATCTGCTGTCGCTTGATGATGAATCATGGCGTTACGACGGTCGCACTTTCTTGCAAACTGTCCTTAACGACTATATGTATCTTACACAAATCGGCCAATAAGAGTTGCTTGTGTGGTGCAATTCTTATTGGCCGATTGATATTTATCTTAATTAGCGCTTTGTGTCTTATTCTTTTACAGGCATGCTGTCAACAATCTCCTTGGCTTTTGCAAGAGCCACATTGATATGAGGACAGATGTTTTCTGAACCTATCAGGGCGTTAAAACCAGCGTGTTCAAGGACGGCGTGAACCTTTGGGTTTACACCTGAAAGCACGATCTGTATGCCCTCGTTCTTGCTTATCGTACATAGGTTCATGAGGTTATGAATGCCTGTGGAATCGACAAACGGCACCTTACGCATGCGGATGATGCGCACCTTGGGACGGTCGCCAAATGCCGCCATGACCTCCTCAAACTTGTTGCCCGCACCAAAGAAGTAAGGGCCGTTTATCTCATACACCTCAACGCCTTTCGGGATGAGAAGATGCTCGTTGTTCTCAAGCTTGAGATCTGTCTCATCGTTGGGGTCAATCTCATCGAGGATGGCTTTCACGTCTGTGGTCTCTGCCATTCGTTTCATGAACAGCAGACAAGCAATGATCAGTCCCACCTCAATGGCTACGGTGAGGTCGAAGATGATGGTGAGGAAGAACGTTATGAGCAACACCGAAACATCGCTCTTGGGGTTCTTTGTCAACATGAGGAAGGAGCGCCAACCGCTCATGCCATAGCTCACAACCACAAGAACTCCTGCAAGACATGCCATGGGGATGTATTGTGCTAAGGGCATGAGGAAGAGGAAGATGAGAAGCAGCACAACGGCATGTATAATGCCTGCAACAGGCGTGCGTCCACCATTGTTGATGTTGGTCATTGTTCGTGCAATGGCTCCAGTGGCCGGTATGCCGCCAAAGAGAGGTGTGCAGAGGTTTGCAATGCCCTGGCCTATAAGCTCTGTGTTAGAGTCGTGGTGGTCTCCAATCACACCGTCGGCCACGGTGGCAGAGAGCAGACTCTCTATGGCACCAAGGATAGCAATGGTGAGAGCTGGAGGAACGAGGCTCTTTATCACCTCCCATGACATGGCAGGCAATGTTGCTTCTGGTAGTTCGGAGTTTATTCTGAATCGGTCGCCGATAGTTTCAATGGATGTTATGCCGCAGTAGTTTTTAAGCACCAAAGCTGCGATGGTCATGACAATAATGGCTATCAGAGAACCTGGAATCTTTTTGCTGAACCGTGGCGTTATTGCAATGATGACGATGCTTACCAAACCAATAACTGTAGTCCAAAGGTCTGCTGTGGTCATGTGTTGGAAATAAGCAATCCATTTCTCTACAAACTCTGAAGGCACGGTGTCCATGGTCAGGCCAAAAAGATCCTTTATCTGTGTTGTGAATATTGTCACGGCGATACCGCTCGTAAAGCCGACAACAATGGGGTAGGGGATATACTTGATGATGGTTCCTAAGCGTAACAAGCCGAAGAGGATGAGAAACACACCTGCCATTAATGTGGCGATGGTCAGTCCGCTCATGCCAAACTTCTGTATAATGCCGTAGATTATAATGATGAACGCACCTGTTGGTCCGCCAATCTGAACTTTGCTGCCACCAAAAACAGATATAATGAATCCTGCTACAATGGCTGTTATGATACCTTTCTCTGGAGACACGCCTGAGGCGATGCCAAAGGCGATGGCGAGCGGAAGGGCTACGATGCCGACAATGATGCCAGCCATAATGTCAGAGGTGAGAGTCTTCTTGTTGTAGTTTTTCAAACAACTGAAAAACTTTGGCTTGAATGTTAATGCTTTCATCCTTTTCTTTTGTTTGTTAAGAAGGTAAGTGTGTTAGGCTTGCCTTTAGTTTGAATCCTGAAATTTTTTTGTTCTATTTGCTTTTTTCGGAAAACAGCTAATAACGTGCTGTTTTCGATGATGGATGCAAAGGTACGGCTTTTATTCTTAAAAGAAGAAATAAAACGGGCTTTTTGTTAAAAAAGTTTATCTTTCTTTATTTAGGTTAAGGAAAACAGTGTTTATGCTGTCTATAAGATATGCAAACGGCAATAGATAAAATGAGGGACTGCGTGATAATAGCCCACTTTTATCTGTTGCCGTTTTTAGAATCTTTTTCTATAGAGTAAGATGTATCGAAAAGTCTTACATATATAATAAGGTGAAAATATATAATTTTTTTTCTTCTTTTATTCTTCAAGCTCAATATGTTTATATAATGATATTTGTCTTGCTGTTTTTACTTCTTGTCTTTCAGCAGATCGCGAATCTCGGCCAACAGCTTCTCTTCGTTAGAGGGCTCAGGGGCAGGAGCAGGCTTTTGCTCTGTTTCAACATTGTTCTTACGAGCCAAACGGTTTATACCCTTGACAAGCATGAAGACGCAGAAGGCAATGATGATGAAGTCGAAGAGTGTTTGAATGAAATTGCCATAGTTGATGGTGGCAGGGGCAAGCTTTTCTATGCCCATATCTACTGAAGGCAATGTGAACTTCAAATCTGCGAAATTGACACCGCCGATGAGCCATCCGATGGGAGGCATTATGATGTCGTCAACGATTGATGATACAATCTTTCCGAATGCACCGCCTATAATTACACCGACGGCCATGTCTACAGCGTTGCCTTTTACAGCAAACTCCTTAAACTCATTGATAAATTTGCTCATGTCTAAACTTTTTATATTATTTAATACTTTATTTCGCTGCAAATATAGAAAATATTTTGTAACTTTGCGGGCGAATAGAGGAAAAAAGGGTGTTCTTGAGTACATTTTTTATACATGATCTCATGTGAATGTTCTTTTGAATGCTTAAATTAAACTGATAATATTAATAAATAAGGTAACATTTAACCCTTTAAAATTTATAAACAAAATGATTAAAGTAGGTATTAACGGATTTGGCCGTATCGGTCGTTTCGTATTCCGTTCTACAGTTGAGG
>UQTI01000077.1 GCA_900543975.1 uncultured Prevotella sp.
TAGGAACCGCCGTATGCGGAACCGCATGTACGGTGGTGTGAGAGGTCGGTAAACATGAAAATAGGAGATAAACACCTATGATTAGTGTTTACCTCCTACTCGATTGTTGGAGGAAGCTTGGGGGAGGTTGGTGGTTTATTTCCCATAAAACCCCATTAGCCCCATAAGGCTTTTCAAGCCCCCTAAAAACAGAAACAGCCATCCGAGATATCGGATGGCTGTTCGCATTAGTATGTTATGAAAAATTTGAGAGAACTTTGAAACTTCACAGTTTCGGTTGTTGTTTTACTAAACATGATTTATATAGAGAAAGCATAGAAATTATCTTCTTTCGTTGCCTCGGCTTTTACCGTCTTCAGGTCTTCTTTTTGCCTTGGCATCCTTGCCTGATAGGCTTTGTTTTTGCTCTCAGCGGTCTTTATTTGACCACCGTTGTGGCGTTGTCTACAGGCAATGTGGTGTCCATGGTGCGCTGCTGTAGCGTGTCTATGGTTGCCGAATCGGTGTAAGCCATTGACTGGCCGCGGCTGGTGCCCATTGTTGAGCTTTGTGGGGTGGTGGTGTCAGCGTTGCCGTTGAACGAATATTGTGCGGCGTTGCCAAGCGTTAAGATTATAGCCACCACTGCTGCTGCCTTGAACAGCGGGAACATGCGCTCCTTGAGCGTTATGCGGTGTGCCTTAACCTTTGCTGTGTCCTTCTGCTCTTCGCCTACAATAGCTAAGAGACGGTCGTCGAACGCTGCATCAAGCACGTCGGTCTTTGGCTCCGTGGCTTGATAGAGGAACAGACATCGGTATTGCTTCAGCTCCTCGGGCACGCTGGTCTGACTGAAGAAGGCCCGCAGGATGTTTTCCTCCTCCACGGTGGTCTCCGCCTTCCAGTAGCGATCTAAAAGTTGTGTTATATACTTATAGTCCATATCCGTCTAATTGAGTGAATCGTTGTTTAATGGCCTGTCGTGCGCGGAAGATGTTCACCTTCACTTGCTCTTCTGTGATGTTGAGCAGCGAGGCAATCTCTTTGTAGGCTTTGCCTTCAAAGTCGCGAAGCTGTATGCACTCGCGCTGCTTCACAGGCAGGCTGTCGATGATTTGTCTCACAAGCTCCACCTTGTTACGCTGTTGCGTTCTCTCGTACGGGTCATAAGCTGTGTCTTGACGGTCGATGCCTTGCTCGTCGAGCGAGGCGTTCTGGTTGTCATGCTTGCTTATTCGGTCGAGAGCGAGGTTACGGCAGACGGTTATGCTGAAAGCTTCTATTGATTCTATTTCAGCCCAGCTGTCGCGCTTGTTCCAGACTTTTATCAGGGTGTCTTGCACGATGTCTTCGGCCTCTGCGCTGTTGAGCGTGATGCGAAGAGCAAGCCGATAAAGAATGTTCTTCAGCGGCAATACATCATTGCGAAAACTAACCTGTTTTATCATCGCTTCTATATGGTTGACGGTTGTGAAGATATAAAGTTACAACGTTAACAGTCTTTAACTAATAGTTGTCAAAGCTCTTTCTTATTCTATTGTCGTTTCTCTTTTATTTTATCGTCGTTCCCTTCTCCTCTTGTCCAATGGCATCGGCTTTTGTTATGAGCACCCGTCCCACGCCTTTGCCTATGGCATCGAGAGCGTTCTCTATCTTCGGTATCATGCCGCCGGCAATGGTGCCGTCGGCCACGAGGTCGTTGAAGAGCGGGCGCGTGATGTTGGCAATCACCGACGAGTCGTCATCGGGGTTGGAGAGCACGCCGGGTTTCTCGAAACAGTAGACAAGCGTCACGTCATAGAACGGTGCGAGAGCCATTGCCGTTGTGGCGGCAATTGTGTCGGCGTTTGTGTTAAGGATGTTGCCGTTGCCGTCGTGCGTGAGAGGCGCCATGACAGGGGTTATGCCCTCTTCAATAAGCTTGCTGAGCATCTGTCCGTTGGCGCGGTCCACATCGCCCACAAAGCCATAGTCGATGCCGTTCTTCAGCGGTCGCTTGTGTGATCTGATGACGTCGATGTCGGCACCTGTCAGGCCAAGGGCGTTCACGCCTTGTGCTTGCAGACGTGCCACGATGTTCTTGTTGACGAGGCCACCATAAACCATGGTCACCACCTCCAGCATGTCGGCATCCGTGATGCGTCGTCCGTCCACCATCTTGCTCTCTATGCCCAGGGCGGCAGCCACCTTTGTGGCGCGTCGTCCACCGCCGTGTACCAGCACCTTTCTGCCGGGAATGGCAGAGAAGTCGTTGATAAGCCTTGTGAGCTGTGCTTCGTCTTCAACCACGGCTCCGCCAACCTTGATGACGGTCAGTGGAGCAAAGGTCTTGTCTGTTTCTCTCTCCTTTTCCATATTTTTTTCTATTTAAGACCTATCTTTTATTCAAGATAAGTGTAACCATAGAGTCCTGAGCGATAGTTGCTAAGGAACTCCTTACCCTCTTCGAGTGAAATTTTTCCTGCTTTGACGCTCTTCGTCACCCATATCTCGAGCTGGCGCACCAGCTTCTTGGGGTTATACTGCACATAGTCGAGCACCTCTTCCACGGTCTCGCCGTCGAAGATCTGGTCTATGTGGTAGTGGTTGTCTTTCACGCTTATGTGCACGGCGTTGGTGTCGCCGAAGAGGTTATGCATGTCGCCGAGAATCTCCTGATATGCTCCTACGAGGAACACGCCGAGATAGTAGGGTTCGTTCTTCTTCAGCGCATGAACGGGCAGACAATGCGAGATGTTGCGGTTGGTCACGAAATTGGCAATCTTGCCGTCCGAGTCGCAAGTGATGTCCTGAATGGTGCAGTTGCGTGTGGGTTTCTCGTTGAGCCGTTGCAGCGGAATGATGGGGAAGAGCTGGTCTATAGCCCATGAGTCGGGCAATGACTGGAAGAGCGAGAAGTTGCAGAAATATTTGTCTGCCAGCAGCTTGTCGAGTCCTTTCAGCTCGTCTGGCGCATGCTTCATCTGCTTCGCCAGGTTGTTGACCTCGCGGCACACGCTCCAGTACATGCTCTCTATCTCTGCTCTTGTGCGCAGGTCCACGATGCCGTGTGAGAAGAGGTCGAGCGCCTCCTCTCTGATCTGCTCCGCGTCGTGCCAGTCTTCCAGCATTGTGCGCTGGTTCAGGTTGTCCCAGATGTCGTAGAGATCCTTGACGAGCTGGTGGTCGGTGTCGGCAGGCTCAAACTCCTCGCGCATCTCGGGCAGCGAAGCCGTCTCCAGCACATCGATCACGAGCACCGAGTGGTGAGCCGACAGCGACCGTCCGCTCTCTGTGATGAGGTTCGGGTGGGCGATGCCGTTCTTGTCGGATGCGTCGACAAAGGTGTAGATGCAGTCGTTAACATACTCTTGGATGGAATAGTTAACCGAGCTCTCGCTGTTTGACGAGCGCGTGCCGTCATAGTCGACACCCAGTCCGCCGCCACAGTCAACGAAATCGACGTTATATCCCATCTTGTGGAGCTGCACATAAAACTGTGCCGCCTCTCTGAGCGCTGTCTGTATGCGTCTTATTTTTGTTATCTGGCTGCCGATATGGAAATGGATCAGTCGCAGCGAGTCGTGCAGTCCCTTCTCGTCAAGGATGTTAAGCGCCTGAAGCAGTTCGCTTGACGTCAGGCCAAACTTTGATGCGTCGCCTCCGCTCTCCTGCCACTTTCCGCTTCCGCTTGATGCCAGCTTTATTCTTATTCCGAGGTTTGGCTTCACGCCCAACTTCTTCGCTGCCTTTGCAATGGTGTCGAGCTCGTTGAGCTTCTCCACGACGATGAAGATGCGCTTTCCCATCTTCTGTGCCAGCAGCGCCAGCTCAATGTAGCTCTGGTCTTTGTAGCCGTTGCACACGATGATGGAGTCGCTCTGACATTGCACGGCAATGACAGCGTGGAGCTCAGGCTTGGAACCACACTCCAGTCCGAGGTTGAACTTTCGTCCGTGTGAGATAATCTCCTCGACCACGGGCTGCATCTGGTTCACCTTGATAGGATAAATAATGAAATTTTCAGCTTTGTAGCCATACTCGTCAGCCGCCTTCTTGAAGCAGCTTGATGTCTTCTCGATGCGGTTGTCGAGGATGTCGGGAAAGCGCAGGAGCACTGGCGGTGTTACGTCGCGCAGTGCAAGCTCGTCCATCACATCACGAAGGTCAATCTCCGTGTTGTCCTTGCAGGGCGTGACATACACATCGCCCTTGTCGTTGACTCCGAAGTAGGAGGTGCCCCAACCGTTGATGTTGTAGAGCTCCTTTGAGTCATCGATGGTCCATTTCTTCATTTATTCTTGTTTTTTTGATGTTGTTTCCTTTTTCTTCTTCTATCTTTTTCTTTATCTTATCCACCGACAGCTTGATCTTGTCATAGGTGTCCATGAGGTTGACATCGATGGCATACTTGGCCTTGTTGTAGAACGGTTCGCGTTGTGCGAGCTGAGCCTCTATGAATGTGCGCACCTCGTCGGGCGTCTTGTTGAGGAGCAGCGGCCGCACGCTCTTGCCCATCTTCAGATGCTTGTAGAGCACGTCGGGAGTGGCCTTGAGGTAGAAGGTCGTTCCTTGGCTGTTCATGTAGTCGATGTTGTCGAAGAAGCAGGGTGTGCCTCCTCCACAACTTATTATCACATCCTCAAACTCTGCCACCTCATGCAGCATGTTGCGCTCAATGCGCCTGAAGCCCTCTTCGCCCTGTTCGTCGAAGATCTGCTTCACGGTCTTGTGCATGCGGCTCTCAATATACCAGTCGAGATCGTAGAAAGTGAGCCCCAGGTCTTTGGCCAGTGCCTTTCCCACGGTCGTCTTTCCGGCTCCCATATAGCCCATGATGATGATACGTTGCATAAGTTTCTGTTATAGCTCGGCTCCAAAAGCCTGGTTGTCGTTATTTCTTCTTTGCAGGAGTGGCGTTCACGATGTCCATACACTGCTCGTAGGTCAGCTCTGTTGCCTTGTCGTGCTGTGCCTTCGGTATGCGATAGTTCTTGCCGTCGTATGCGATGTAAGGGCCGTAGCGTCCGTTGAGGATCTCGAGCTTTGCGTCTTCCTCAAACTTCTTCATGTGGCGCTGCTCCTCTTGCAGACGTTTGGCCTGTATGAGCTGTATGGCGGTGTCGAGCGTCACGGTCATGGGGTCCTCGCCCTTGGGCAGCGACACATACTTCTTGTTGTGCATGACATAAGGTCCGAATCGGCCGGTGCCGATCACCACGTCGGTGCCCTCAAACTGTCCCACGGTGCGCGGCAGCTTGAACAGCTCCAGCGCCTCTTCGAGCGTTATCGAGTCCATGCGCTTGTCGGTGGGCAGTTGTGCAAACTGCGGCTTCTGCTCATCGTCAGCCGATCCTATCTGCACCACAGGTCCGAAGCGTCCGATCTTCACAAACACGGGGCGTCCGCTCTTCGGGTCGTCGCCGAGCTTGCGCTCGCCCGCCTTGTGCTCAGAGCGTGCGTTGATGACCTTCTCCACGGTAGGCTCAAAGGTGTGCTCAAAGTCTTTCATCATGTCGGTCCACTGCTCCTTGCCCTCAGCAATCTGGTCAAACTGCTGCTCCACACGAGCCGTGAAGTTATAGTCCATGATGTCGGGGAAATTCTCAATAAGGAAGTCGTTGACCACCGTTCCTATGTCTGTGGGCAGCAGCTTGCCCTTCTCGTTGCCTGTCAGCTCCTTCTTTGTCTTGCTTGTGACCTGGATGCCGCGCAGCGTGTCGATGGTGTAAGAGCGTTCCTCGCCCTTTTTGTCACCCTTCTGCACATACTCGCGCTGCTGTATGGTGCTGATGGTCGGTGCGTATGTTGACGGGCGTCCGATGCCCAGCTCCTCAAGCTTGTGCACGAGGCTTGCCTCGGTGTAGCGTGCCGGTCCCTGCGAGAAGCGCTCGGTGCTTGTGATCTCGCGTCTTTGCAGCTCGTTGCCCTCGGCCAGGGGTGGCAGGATGTGTGAGAACTCGTCAGAGGGGGCGTCGTCGTCGTCAGTCGACTCGCGGTACACCTTGAGAAATCCGTCAAACTTGACCACCTCTCCGTTAGCCATAAACTTGGGTGCGTGGTTCTCTTTTGTTGCCTTCAGACAGTCCTCGGCATCGTTGATAATGCTTATCGCCACCGTGGTCTTCTCTATCTGTGCTTCCGCCATCTGGCTGGCAGCTGTGCGTTTCCAGATGAGGTCGTAGAGGCGCTTCTCCTGCGACGTGCCGTCAATGGTCACGTTGCTCATGTATGTCGGTCTTATGGCCTCGTGAGCCTCCTGGGCACCCTTCGAGTTGGTGTGGAAGTTGCGTGGTGAGCTGTACTCCTCGCCGTAGAGGTTGATGATCTCCTCTTTAGCTGCTCCTATGCAGAGCTTTGAGAGGTTCACGCTGTCGGTACGCATGTATGTGATCTGTCCGTTCTCGTAGAGGTGCTGTGCCACCATCATGGTCTGCGACACCGAGAAGCCGAGCTTGCGTGCAGCCTCCTGTTGCAGCGTCGATGTGGTGAAAGGTGGTGCAGGCATGCGCTTGAGCGGCTTCTTCGTCACCGCCTCCACCTTAAACTCGGCGTTGCGGCAAGCCTCAAGAAACGCCACCGCCTCGTCGTGGTTGCTGAATCGGCGGTCGAGCTCAGCCTTTACCTCCTGCTGCGATCCGTTCTCGTTGGTCAGTGCGAAGATGGCGTTTATGCGGTAGTAGGGTTCGCTCTTGAACTTCTGGATCTCGCGTTCGCGCTCCACGATCAGTCTCACCGCCACGCTCTGCACGCGGCCTGCCGAGAGGGCGGGCTTAACCTTGCGCCACAGCACGGGCGACAGCTTGAAGCCCACAATGCGGTCGAGCACGCGTCGTGCCTGCTGTGCGTTCACCAGGTTCATGTCGAGATGTCGCGGGTTCTCGATGGCTGCGAGAATGGCGGGCTTTGTGATCTCATGAAACACTATTCGGCTTGTCTTCTCCTCGTCCAGTCCGAGCACCTCGCAGAGGTGCCACGAGATAGCCTCTCCCTCGCGGTCCTCATCGGATGCGAGCCATATCTTCTTGGCTTTCTTTGCGTTGGCTTTCAGCTCGCTTACGAGCTTCTCTTTCTCTTTCGGTATGACGTATGATGGTTGCATCGACTGCATGTCGATGCTCAGTTCTTTCTTCTTCAGGTCGCGAATGTGTCCGTATGAAGACATCACCTTAAAGTCGCTGCCTAAAAATTTTTCTATTGTCTTGGCCTTTGCAGGGCTCTCCACAATCACTAAGTTGTCTTGCATATACTTAAATGTTCGTTATTTGGAGTGCAAAAGTAAGCAATAGTTTTCCTCCTACATTATTATATAGGAAAAATTTAAGGAAAATTATTATTATAGGCTTTTTAAAGCGAAAAATTGGTTGTCGTGTTGCCATTAATGTGGCGGTTTGGAAAACAAAAAACGGATTTTCCTGATAGGGCTGGCTGTTTCAGCATCATCAGGAAAATCCGTTTTTTTGTTTATAAACATCGTTTGGCTTATAAACGTTGGTTGGCTTAAGACCGTTCCTCGGTTTAAGACGAGGAGGGGTTAATATTCCACCCTAACGTTATCTACCCACAGCGTGTTGCCGACAGAGCCGATGTAGGCTCCGCCGTGGCTTGAGTCGAACTGCAGCACCATGTGGGTTGGCGTCTCGTTGGCGGCGGCCCATCCAATCTCCTTCACAGGCATCATCTTGCCCTTCGAGTTTTTAGCCCATTTCGTGTCGTCGCCCGTGAGCAGTCCCATGTAAGGCTTGTAGAAGCTCTGGTGCGTGATGTCGCCGTAGTGGATGGGGAATGTGGCGTTCTCCACCCATCCGTTCGTGGTCTTTGCGAAGCGCACCACCATGGTGCCCACGCGCTTTGCCCAGATGTTGCCCTTGGCATCCTCCCAGCGTTTCTGCAAGAAGCACACACAGTCGGCCATGTCTATTCCTGCCACCGTTTTCACCTTGCTGAAGCCCGTCTCCTTTATGCGGTTGGGATGTCCCGACAGCTTCACCTTATAGTCGAAGACGAGTGCCTTGGGCCGTCCCGTAAACCTCATTCCTGCGTTGAGCTTGGCCATGGGGTTTGAGGTCGAGGTGATGGGCTCGAGCGTCTGTCCGAGGAATATGCTGCCTGCTGCCAGCACCTTGATGTTCACGATGCCGAGCACCTTGCATGTCTCGATGTGTGTTACCAGCTTGGCGCAGCTGCCGTGTCCCGGGTGCTCGTCGCGATATACCGACACATTGGTTTTTGTTATGCCTGACACCTTCGCCATGACGTTTGACGTGCCCCATGGCGAGCCTCCCCAGTTGGTGTAAGGTGCGTTTTGTGCCCATGTCTTTGTTGGAGCAATCTCGTGCAGCGTCTTCATGTTTCCGCCTATTATGGCGCTCTCCTTAACCTGTCGTGTCACCCATTGGTTCATGTCGCCATATTTGATGAGATGTGTTCCCTCGTTGTCTGTCACGGCCTGTGCCGTGGTTGCTTGTGCGAGCATCGTCACGATGCCCGCCATAATAAACAGTCTGTTCATTTTTTTATCCAATTTTAAAATCATTCCTTTCCTTTTTTTTATACTCGCGCTACGCGCTTTTCTTCGTTTCTATTTCATGTTTATTCCATGTCGTTGCATGGCCTCAAAGTCTTCCTTCTGCATGCACTCGCCGTAAGGGCGCGGCTCGTTGTGGTCGTCGATGAAGAGGCGGCGGTGAGGGGTGAACGAGGGGCTTGCCAGCGAGAGCGAATCGTTGCGGTAGCTCGTTGTCACGCCACCCATGGTGAGCAAAGTGTGGAACACGCTGTTGCTCTCAGCCTGCTTGCGGCGGTTGGCGTTGAGACAGCTGGCGATGTCGGCGTGACGCTCACGATACGCCGGTGAGGTCCACACCACAAGCGGCACATGAAGCTGCCAGAACGAGGGGAAGGGCGATGCGTGTAGGAACAGATGGCGGGCGTCGTCGAAGATGTCTTCGCCGTGGTCGGAGGTGTAGACCATGGCTGCGCTGCCACCATGTGCCGCCAGCTCTTCGATGATGCGGCGGAGCAGCAGATCCGTCTGACATATAGAGTTGTCGTAGGCGTTGATGAGCTGCTGACGATACTCGCGCTTTGCCCCGTCATACTGGTCGTTCTTAAAGTCGCGCATGAAGTCGGGATAGCGGTCGGCGTAGCTGAAATGAGATCCGTAGGTGTGTAGCACAATGAACGTGCGCTTGCCTTTCTGCCTTGCGAGCGTCTGTACGAGTGGCACGAGCAGGTCTGTGTCATAGGCGTTGTCGGGATGGCTGTCGCGCAGGAACAGGCAGTCGTCGGCTTGCTCACCGAGGAAGTCGATGAACGAGTGGTTACGTTGTTGGTTCGAGAGAAAGACGGTGTGGTAGCCCGCCTCGCGAAACGCCTGCATTATGCCCTTAGTGTGATAGAGAATGTCGTAGCTGTCGGCCTCGGCGAGCGACAGGAGAATGGGCACGCTCTTGTGTGTGGTGTTGCTCTGGCTCATGTAGTTGGTGAACACCGTCAGCCCCTTGACCTGCGCGAGCAGAGGGTTGGTCTTGCGGCTGTAGCCGTAGAGTTGCCAGTTGTCGGCGCGGCTCGTCTCGCCAATGACGAGCACCAGTGTCTCGGGCTCCTTGTCCTCGAACGAGCATTTGGCGTAAAACCTGAAATCTTTCGATGTCTCCTTATATTCCACCGACGCCGTCTGCCGGCCGAACGCCATGCCGAGGTTGCAGACAGCGTTCAGCGGAAACATGTCGTTGGTGGGCGAGTAGGAGGTAAGCCCCGAGAGCAGCGCCGTGAACAGCAACGCTCCTGCCGTGGCAAAGAGGGCAGGCAGACGCAGCGCCTTGACCATGGCCTCGTTGGCCCATCGCTTCTTCGCCCACAGCGTGGCGGCGAGCGCAATGGTGGGCACATATATCACCACCACCCACACGATGGCAGGGAGCAGCTGTGACAGCAGTTCGCCCACCTCTCCCGAGTTGGTCGTGACGAGGTTGAGCCACATGTCCACCGCTATCGGTCCCCGTCCGTAGAGATAGGTGAGCACCATCTGGAAGGCGCCGAGGAAGAGCACGGGAAACATCAGGATCATGATGCGTCCCGTCTTTCGCGAGAGCGACATGATGAGCCCGTAGACGGCCAGCGGCATGACGATGCCAGCCACCCGTCCTCCCGTCGTGAGCTGCTCCGTCACCGCCAACACGAGGTTGGGTATGATGAGCACCAGCAGGAAGAGAATGAACCATGTGAGCCCTTCGTGTCCTCGCTTGCTGTGAGATGCTGACGGTTTGCTGTTGTTGCTTGTCTTGTTCATTGTTATCTTTTTTTTAGACAATTGCTTTGCGGTTTTTCCAGAAGCCCCTTTAGAACGCCTCGTTGATGTTGAAGATGAAGCCCGTTCCGTTGCGGCTGAATCCGTAGTCGAGGCGCACGTTCACGCCCTTCTTAAACTGCCATCGGTAGCCCACGCCGGCGTTTGGCAAGATGCGGCTGAAGCGCATGTCGCTGTAGCGTGGGAACACCTCTGCTGCGCCGAGCCACAGCACGATGCCGTTGCGGTGCCAGATGTGCTGTCGCAGCTCCACCTGTGCGTCGATGACGTTCTTGTCGCGGTAGCGTCCCTCATAGTAGCCGCGCATGCGGTTGCTGGACCCCACGTCGGCGAGCATGGGCCACGGCACCTGTCCTGTCGACTGTCGCGTGTGCAGTTCGCCCGCAATGATGGCTCCCCTCCATGCCTTGCGGTAGGTGGCAAGCTGCAGCTCTGCCGACCAGTAGGTGTCGTTGTTGCCGAGGAACGTCGGGTTTGTCGTGAGGTCGAGCTGCATGAACCATCCCCGTGAGGCGTTGAGCATGAAGTCGCGCGAGTCGAAGGTGTAGCTCACGCCCACGCCAAAGTCGCTCACCGTCTTAGGCAAGCCCTCCAGCAGCTGCGGCGCCTGGTCCTTGAGCTTATAGGCGTGAACATATTGGTAGCGAGCTATCGGTCCGAGGTAGCTGTAGCGGTTTATCGGTATGAGGAACCTCGCCATGACCTCAAACTTCGTTCGGCTATATTTGCTCTTGTTGTCGTCGTTGTCGCTCTGCGGGTAGCTGAAGCCCCAGAGATAAGAGGGGAAAGTGTAGACATAGAGCCTGTAGTCGAGCCTGTAGCGTTTCTTCGGGAAGATGTTGTTGCCCCTGATGCCGATCATGAGGAACCCCTTTGTCGTCATGTCGCTATAGAGCGATGCGTTCGACTTCTCCAGCGTCGAGTCGGAGCGGTCGGTCGAGTAGAGTGCCGATGCCACCAGTCCGAGACCCAGTCCGGTGTCGGAGGCATAGTGGGGGCCGCCTATTATGCCGAAATCGATCTTCTTGTCGGGCTTCGGTTTGTCGCTCTCGGCAAAATATTGCAACAGCCGTGCCACCAGTCCGTGTTTAGCCTTCACGGTCGTTGTGTCGGCTTTCACGGCCGTTGTGTCTGCCTTTATGTCTTGCGCCATGGTCATGGCTGTTGCCGACAGCAACAAAGCAGCCATCGCCAACGCTCTTGTTAAGAGGCTTTTATGTGGTAGAGGTGTCTGTTTGGCCATATTAATCTTTTCTTTTTAAACTGTAATTTTGTTTTGAGCCTTTGGTGAGAACTATTATCTTTAAAAACTGCTGCAAAGATAATAGTTTTTTTCTTATACATCTTTTTTATATAAAGAAAAAAGAAAATATGATATATTTTGGGTAAAAACAGAACAATCGCTTAAAACAATGAAGCGCCCACTTTTATGCTTTATAAAGGGGATGGTGGAAGCATAAAAGTGGGCACCTGTAAATTGCTGACCTCGAAGTCTATACCTCCGTTTCCTTAGAAGCTCTGAAGCCAAGCGCGGAGGTTGAGCAGCATCTCGAAGTGGTAGGGGAAGTTGGCATTGTAGCCGAAACCGTGGCCGCCGTCGGGATATGCAAACATCGAAGCCGGCACGTCGTGTCGGTAGAGCTCGGTGTAATAGCTTATGCTGTTCGAGGGCTGCACCACATCATCGTCGTAGGCGAGTATGATGCACGCCCTTGGCGTGAGGCGCGTCACATGCATGTCGTTGCTGTAATATTGCTCGTCTTTCTTCTTCGCGTTCTTTCCAAGCAGGTTGTTGTGCGAGCCGATGTGGGTGTAGGCGGGCATCATCGTGATCACGGGGTAGAACAGAATCTGGAAGTTGGGCTTGGCGTCGCCCTTGGAGTGAACGGCGAGTGTGGAGGCGAGGTGACCACCGGCCGAGAAGCCCATGATGCCCACATCTTCTGTGTTGATCTTCCATGTTCTGGCGTTACGTCTCACCGTGCGCATGGCCTCTTCGGCATCGCTCACAGGCACCTCGTCGTTGCCGTTGGGCATGCGATACTTGAGCACCACGACGGCAATGCCGAGGTTGTTGAAGAAGGGAGCCCACTGTGTGCCTTCATGTTCCATGGCGAGGTTCTCGTATCCTCCTCCAGGGCAGATTACCACGGCGCGTCCTGTGGCTTTCTTCTCGTTGGGCAGGAACACCTTCAGTTCTGCCACGTCGTCCAACTTGTTCTTGTTTGGGGTCTTGCCCTCCCACAGTTTCATGTCAAAATGCTTCTGTGCCATTGCCGAGAACGACATCATCAAGGCTGCCAATATAAATAGAGCTTTTTTCATCTTTCCTTTTTTGTTTTATGTTTTTCTTTTAGCTTATTGTTTCTTTGTCTTATTGTTTCTTTTTTCTTGTTTTTTCCTTATTGTTTCTTATTTAACTGAACTTTTGTAAGTGCATAATAAACACATTTTCAATTGATTATCATCTCTGGAAAGCATCGCCGCGCTTGACCTCGTCGCTTGCTGGAGCGTCGCCGCGCTCGATTTTGTCGCTTGCCGAAGCGTCGCCGAAGGCGGCGAATATCCATAACCGCTGGTTGAGCTGCCGAAGGCA
>UQTI01000078.1 GCA_900543975.1 uncultured Prevotella sp.
GCTAGAGCGATATTTTTTTTGACGTATATCTACTAGCATCGCGGATACGCTTACAAAGATTTCGCTTATATGTTTTATTATTGTGAAAGAATAGAATCATTGGATGTTTCAAGTTTTGACACATCAGCTGCAACAACTATGCAAGCAATGTTTACCTATTGCGAAAAATTAAAGACCATTGATTTGACAAATTTTGAAACAGCAAATGTTCAAACAATGAATTACATGTTTTCAAGTTGTACAAATTTGAAAGCGGTGATTGTTGGCAGCAAATTCTCAAACAGCAATAACAGATGTAGCTACATGTTCAAGGACACACCAGCCCAACTGTACAGCCATATAGACGATTATCTGGCAAACACCGGCAACAAGACATTTGTTGACGGTTACATCTCCAGAAGCATAAAGCCCTATTTCCCCGTCAACGACAAGGCAGAATATGGCACGCTGTGCTCGCCCGTGGGCGGAACATTGGGCGAGGGCACGTTCATTGGCTTCGACAAGCTTTATGAGGTGGATGCCGACAGAACAGACAAGACAGCGGTGAAGCTGAAGCAGGTCACCAAGATTGAGGCCGGCAAGCCATACATCTACCACCGCGACCTGACCGCCGACACGCCCGTTGCCGCTGCCGTCAGCTTCGACGCTACCGACGCCAAGGCATCGGCTCCCGTCAACAGCGGCATGATGAGAGGATCGTTCAAGAGCATCACAGCCCCCGGCGGAAGCTACATCTTGCAGACCGACGGCATGTTCCACCGCGTTGCCAGCGGCAACAAATCGCTGAAGGTCGGTGCCTACCGCGCCTATCTCAACATGAACAAGGTGGGCAGCGAGGCAAAGACCGTCAGCATGTCGTTTGACGACGAGACAACGGGAATAACTGACGTCAACGCTCCCGCTACCGAGCCTGCCGACACCCCGATATATGACCTCTCGGGACGACGCATCAGCTCACCACAGAGGGGACAGGTCTATATTTTTAAAGGTAAAAAAGTAAAAAGGTAAAAAAAGGCTGACGCCTTGAGAAGGGAAAAGTGAAAAACGAAAAGTGAAAAATCCTATAGCCCTTTTAAAGGTAAAAAGGTAAAAAAATAAAAAGGTAAAAAAGGCTGGCGCCTTGAGAAGGGAAAATCAAAATTCGAAAACTCAACATCGGCTGAAAGCCGACAATTCAAAAATCAAAATTCAAAATTCAAAATTCAAAATTCAAAATTCAAAATTGCGCCTTCGGCGCATGGGGCTTTATTATGAAAAAATACATCAAACCAATGATAGCTGTGCGCTATGTAGACATTCAAGGCATTTGTGCCGGTAGTCAAGTTCAAATTGGACCTGATTATGCAAACGAAGATGCTTGCAGTAAAGGCAACACCACCCAACTGAGCATAAGAGATGTGTGGGAAGACTGATAAGGGTCGTAACTTGTAAACTTGCATCCGCAAGGATGTAAAAAAACAGACCAATACAGAATAATCAATTATATAAAAATCCCACCAAGAGGGACAAAACTGCAGATTGTCTCTATTGTCTCTATTGTCTTTAAAACAAACGCAAGAAAGAATGCGCAAGCAAAGCGTGGTTTTTAAAGACAATAGAGACAATAGGGACAATTTTTTATGTGCATCGCGCTTCACAAGTGCCATGTTTACAATCTTCAAGTGACGTGGTTTTGGCTTACAAGCATGCTTTGCAAAGGATGCAAAAATGTTAAAACGGGAGCATTTTTACCGCGGTTTTGCATAAACATACAGAATGACAGAAAGATAGCAAACAAAGCCTTGTTCTGTCAGAATGTACAAAATTTTAGTTAATTTTCAATCACAAATCGTTAACGGTTCTTAAATACACCCTTGCTTTGTCATTAAGCCTCTTTGACGACCTCAAAGAGGCTTAATGAGGCTGTCAAAGAGCCTCTTTGACAACGTCAAATGGGCACTTTCATTTTGTCAAATGGGCTTAATGGGAAACTGAATAAATATACGGCCTAAAACGTATATTTATGCATTAAATGACGAGACATTAGGTGACAATAGAAAAAGCCTCTATTGTAACCCGTAGATAGCGTAAAAGGTGTAAAAAAGCAGACCAGTACAGAATAATCAATCATATAAAAATCCCTCTAAGAGGGACAAAACTGCCGATTATTTCCCTCTAAGAGGGATAAATCTGCTAAAAATCTCCCTCTAAGAGGGACAAATCTTTCGAAAAATTCCCTCATTGAGGGATTTTTCGTATCTTTGCATCATTAATCAAACGTCTACAAGCTATGATAGAAATGAAACTTTATGAATACATGCGCGAATTGCTTAAGCAGACGCCCACCACATTCGTGCGTTATAAGTATAACGAGATTAGTTGGGATAGTCGTTTGGTGGGAATACTTGGCCCGCGAGGCATCGGCAAGTCGACAATGATATTGCAGCGCATAAAGAACACGCCCGAAAACCATAGCCTCTACATCACAGCCGACAACATCTACTTTGCCGACCATAAGCTCTTCGACCTTGCCGACAAGTTTGTGAAGGAGGGCGGAACGCATCTTTATATTGACGAGGTGCACAAGTATAGCGGTTGGAGCAGAGAACTGAAACTTATGTACGACATGCACCCTTCGTTGCACATCGTCTTTACCGGTTCTTCGGTGCTCGACATTTATCGTGGCGAGTCCGACCTCAGTCGTCGTGCCTTGCTCTATTTCATGTATGGCTTGTCGTTCAGAGAGTATCTGTCTTTCTTCCATGGCATAGACAGTCCGGTTTACGCCCTCGACGACATCCTCAGCAACCGCGCTGTGCTTGATGCCGTAGAACATCCGTTACCTCTCTTCCGCGACTATATGAGTCGTGGCTATTATCCCTTCTCCGTCCAGGGCGATTTCCCGATGCGTATGGAGCAAGTGGTGACGCAGACTATTGAAGTGGACATACCTCAGTATGCCGACATGAAAGCCTCAACAGCCCGCAAGCTGAAGCAGCTGCTTGCCATCCTCTCGCATCTGGCCCCATATAAGCCCGTAGCAGACAGTCTGGCGTCGGAGATAGGCGCAAGCAAGAACAGCATACCCGATTATCTGGCTTATCTTGAGAAGTCGGGTATGATAGGACTGCTTCGCGACGACACTTCTGGCATACGCAATCTTGGAAAGATAGAGAAAGTATATATCGACAATCCAAGTCTGATGACGGTTCTTGCCGGTGGCACGCCAAACATAGGCAATCTGCGCGAGACATTCTTCTACAATCAGATGCGTGTGCGCAATGCTGTGACAGCCTCACGTCAGTCCGATTTCGTCATTGGCAAATACACCTTCGAGATTGGCGGTCGCAAGAAGGGCAAACAGCAGATAGAAGGCCTGGACAATGCCTTTATCGTGAAGGACGATATAGAAACAGGCTTCGGCAACATCATTCCGCTGTGGTGCTTCGGGTTGAACTATTAAATATGCAGCCTATTATTTCCCTCAATGAGGGACGTTTTAAGTCGTAGCGTGGTTTCAAACGACAATAGAGACAATAGGGACAATTTTTTCTTAGGAAATTTTTGTTTTAAAGACAATAGGGACAATTTTTTATGTGTCAGGGAAAACAAGACCAGCACATAAAAAATTGTCCCTTTTATCTTTCGTTTCTTAAAAAAATCTTCAAAAAAATTGTCTCTATTGTCTCTATTGTCGTTAAACAAAACGCAAGCGAGAGGCGAAAAGGAAATCAGTAAGCGACCACATGGCGGCGGCGGTGGCGACGAGACAGGCGGCGGTGGCGATGGCCTGTGGCGAGTAGTTGACCATGCGCAGGGCGTTCTTCACCTTCTGCACGATGGTGTCCTTGGGGGTGTTCTTAAGCTTCAGACCAAAAGCGATGTTGTCGAACACGTTAAGATGCGGGAAGAGGGCATATTTCTGAAACACAGTGTTCACGGGCCGGCGGTGCGGCGGCAGGTCTGGGCGCATTACATTAATATAAATGAGCCAAAGACGCCTACTTATGTTTTACAACATAAGACAAGCTAACGGAACGAAGATAATTTAAATCAAAAAAACATGTTGTAAAACATAAAATCGAAAAAAAACCACGGGCCTATGCGCTTAAAAGCATACCTTTGCACCACGCTTTTTCGCCATAAAAAAAAACTGGACAATCGAAACGGCTTGGAATGACGATGGCGCCCTGCAAGGATAACGTACAAAGAACAGAATTTTTTATATAAAGGATAGGTTTTAAACAAAGAAAAGGTATTTCAGCTTATGATGATTAGACAACTGGCCATCTTGTTTGGCTGCCTCGCCTTAGGCGAACTAATTATTACGCTCACGCACATTCCGCTTCCATCGAGCATTCTTGGCATGTTGCTGCTTACGCTCTTGCTTAAGCTAAAGGTGATACGTCTGGAGTGGGTGCGTAGCATCTCCGACTTTCTCGTCACCAACATCGGGTTCTTCTTCGTGCCGCCAGGCGTGGCCATAATGCTTTATTTTGACATCATCAAAGCACAGTTTGTGCCTATCGTCACCGCATCGGTGGTGAGCACCGTCTTGGTATTGGCAATCACAGGATGGGTTCACCAGATCTATGGACGCACCGTTAAACATGAGAAAACCACAGAAAAGAAAGGAGAAGAACAATGATTAAAGACTATTTCAGCAACGAGTTTTTCCTTATAGCCCTCACCTTCGGTTCTTACTTCGTTGGCAAGCTGCTGCGCCGACGCACAGGATGGGTGGTCATGAACCCCATCTTGGTGGCTATCGTTGTGGTCATCGGGTTCCTGGAGGTCACGGGCGTGAGCTATGAGACCTACAACGCGGGCGGCCACATGATCGAGTTTTGGCTGCGCCCGGCTGTGGTGGCGCTGGGTGTGCCTTTGTACATGCAGCTTGAGAAGATAAAGAAAGACCTTGTGCCCATCATGCTGAGCGAGCTGGCGGGCTGCGTGGTGGGCATCATCTCGGTGGTGTATGTTGCGCAGAAGATGGGTGCCTCAAAAGAGGTTATCTTGTCGTTGGCATCGAAATCGGTGACCACACCTATCGCCATGGAGGTGACGAAGGCGGTGGGCGGCATACCCTCGCTCACAGCAGCGGTGGTGGTGAGTGTCGGCTTGTTGTGTGCCGTGTGCGGATATAAGACGATGGGCTTTGCTCATGTGCGCAGCGCAAAGGCGCAGGGGTTGTCAATGGGCACGGCGGCGCACGCTCTCGGCACCGCCACATCGATGGACGTGAGCAACATTCACGGCGCTTATGCCAGTCTGGGCCTGACCATCAACGGCATCTTCACCTCCCTCTTCACGCCGTCCATCATCGCCATCATCTGCTAAGAAATGGTGGGAAAGGACACAGAGCTTGGAGCTTTCATTTTGTTAAGGCCAGCCTTTTGGATCGGGCCTTTTGGATCGGGCCTTTTGGAAAAGCCTTTAGATGAAAAAATTTAGATAGAGCTTTCGCAAACATGGTTTTTTGCGAAAGCTCATTTTTTGTTTTTATACATTTCACGAAATTTTTGCCAACATAGCATAATGGCTCACGGTGGGCGTCGCCGTCGATACCTTGCCTACATCGCAGCGCCGAAGCGTGAGGTGGGCAGAGGAGCCGTGAAATAATAGTTTTGGTCTTTGCTGTTGTCGAAGAACATCACTCTCTTCATGCCAAAGAAAGCGAGACCTGTGGGGAAGACACGACTGAAACCGGTGGCACCTCCTGAGAGAGCAGGACTTGTGGGCTGAAGATTGAGATCCCATGATCGGTCGAAGGCGATGGGTGCTCCCTTGGCAGCATCGTCGACCTCGCAGTTGATGTTCATGCCATCGGTGCGCTTGAAGTTCTTGAACAGAGGGTCAAGCTGTCCTGCCACGCTGCTCTTTATGTCGTTGTCGTTCCAGATTATAAGGTCGGCATCTTTCGACATCTGCTTGACGCCGGTCTCGGTAGAAGCGAAATAATAGTTGGGAGCGACGTTAGAGTTTGCGAGGTCGGCACCGTCCTTCTTTGGCTGCTTCATGCCGAAGCGGCAATCGTAGACAAGGTTGTTGACGAAGGTCGGGGCGATGGCTTTCTCAAGCCATATACTTCCACCCTTTTTGTTCTTGGCACGACGCCATCCGCAGTTGACGATGGTGTTGTTGTAGGCTGTGAGCCGTGTGAGAGGAACGGTCTCGCTATTTCCGGCGTTGGAGAGCTTGAAAGCGTTGGTGCAGGCGTTGTAGATGACGTTGTTGGCGATGTCGAGCTTGCATCCCGCCTTTACGTTTATTGCCTCGCCGCCATCGGCAGCGTTGCCGCTGTCGGCGAAGACGGTGTTGTAGATCACGCCCTGTCCACCGGTGAAATAGGTCTGGTCGTTATAGACATCGTGGAAGAAGCAGTCGGCCACGACAAACTTGCCGTTCACGTTGCAGAAGTGGAAAGCAGGCACACCGCCATCGAGCGTTGTCTTGAAGAGCTTGTTCTGGAACGACACCGACGACTCGGTGGGCGTTGCTCCGGCATAAGACAGGTCGACATGGTTGAGCACCACCTCCTCAGAGTTGTAACCGCAGATTATGCCTCCCCAGTCGGCGGGCTTCTTGGTGTCGGAGGTAATGGTCACGGGCTTCTCGGCTGTTCCCATGCAATAGAGATTGCCGAGAACCACAATCTCGACGGGCACCTTAACGTCCGACTTGCAGGTCACGGTGACGCCCGGCTCGATGTAGAGCGATGTGCCGACGGGAATCTCCACGCTCTCTGTGAGCGTGGTGTCCTTGGTCCAGACGAGTGAGCCGACGGGATACTCGGCCATGGCGGTCTTCAACACCTCGGTGGAACCTTGGTTCTGGTTGTTGTCGCCATTGTTGTTATAGTCGTAAGGGTTTATGTTGTCGTTCTCGCATGATGCTGCGACCACGGCTGTTGCTGCAAAAAGCAGACAGGCAATTTTGTTTGAAAGTTTCATAATTGTTGTTTTTGTTAAAGTTTCACTCTCACACCGAGAAGGAATGTTCTACCATATTTGTATGTTCCCACGACGGTCTTGTCAGAACGCTGGCCCTCATACTGGAGGTTGCTCTCGTTGACGGTCTTGAGGAAACGCTCACGCTTGGCGTCAAGCAGGTTGTTGGCCTTGAGGAAGAGCGACACGCCACAAGGCAACTTCTTCTCCATGCTGAAGTCGAGCCCGAACATGGCCTTGTCCCACTGGTCGGCATCCTTGAAGGGCGACACGAGGGCGAGTTTGGTGCCTGTGAAAGAGGCGGCGAGCTGTGCGTTCCAGCCATAGTTGGTGTCCTTATAGAGCAAGGAGAGGTTGGCTGTGTGAGGAGCCTGGTTGACGAGAGGACGTGTCTGGGTCACACCTGTCTTGTATTCGGCGCTGCCGACATTATACTCGCGTTTCGTGGTGGTGATGGACGAGTGGGTGTAGGTATAGTTGGCTTTGATGCCGAAGTGACGGATATATTTCACCACGTCAATCTCGAAGCCATAGTTTTTGGCGTTGCCGAGGTTGTCGGGCATGTAGTAGGCATCGGCGCCGCTGCCAATCTTGCCGTCGGCTGAAACAAAGACCTGCTCGATAGGGTCTTGCAGATATTTGTAGAACACACCGGCAAGCACCTGCTCTGTGGCAGAGGGGAACCACTCCCAGCGCAGGTCCACGTTGTCGATGCGTGCACGCTTAAGGTTGGGATTACCCTTCTCCTGATATTCCTCACCCATGATCTGGTAAGGCACGATCTCATAGAAGCCGGGGCGGTTGATGGAGCGATAGTAGGACAGGCGCACGTTCATCTTCTTGGTGGGTGTCCACTTTACTGATGCCGACGGCATCCAATCCCAATAGCTCTGTTCACCGACCTGTCCCATGTTGCGGAATTTCTGAAGCATGGTGTAGATCTGGTTGGTGTGCTCTGCACGCACGCCGGCGTTAAGCTCTCCCCACGGGGTCTTCACGGTGGTCATGAGGTAGGCGGCACCTATGTGTTCCTTCGAGTCGTAGTTGAGCTGCGATGCCTGCGAATAGGGTGTCTTGCAGGTCCAGTTGATCGATGCAAACTGGTCGAAGCCGTTGCCGTCGAGCTGCTGCGAGATGTCGGTGGGACTGAAGACGTAAGAATAGTAGCGGTTGCCGCGCTCCTTACGACGATACTGTGCGCCGGCTTTCCACAGGGCGCTGATGCCGTGGGAGAAACGGGTGTCGTAAGAGAGGTTGAGGTAGCCGGCCCAGTCTTTGTCGGTGTTGTGCTGGAAGCGGCGCTCCATGTCCTTGGGCATGGTCTTGAGGATGTTCTTGCCGGCAGACCACAGGGAGCCGTCCACACCGTCGGGAGCCTCAACGGTGTTGGTGAGCGTGAGGTATGTGCGGTCGGGGTCTTCCTCCTTGGCTTGAGAGAAGATGCCGGCCCAGTCGACGGTGAAGCTTGGCGTGAGGTGGTGTGTGCCTTTGAGATGTGTGGCAAACACGCTCTGGGTCTGCGAGAGCGAACGTGTCTCGTCGTCTTGGGTATAGGTGTCGGAGCTTATATACTCGGTGTTTATGGAGTTGTTGTAACGCACGCCCTTCGAGTTGGTGCGCACATACATGTTGTACCACTCAAGCTTGTTGTTGTCAAGCTGCAAGTCGACCTTGGCGTGAAAGCCCGCCGTGAGGTCGTGGATAGAATAGTAGCGGTGCTGAAGCGAGTAGATGTACATGGCTTGTTCGCCCGATGCCATCTTCACCGAGTTGTAGGTGCGCTCGGCACCGCGGAAGATGTTCTGCACGCTGCCGGCAAGCATCACACCGATGCGGTCTTTCCAGAAGCGGTTGCCGATGGAGAGGCCTCCAACAAAGTTGGGAGCGGGAAGCGAGTGCTTGGTTATCTGTGTCGGGCCGTTGCTGAAATCGGCTGTTGTGGCTTTATAGTCGGCACCGTAAGCCTCGTAGGGCGAGGTGTGGGTGTAGCTGCCGCGGTTGGAAGAGAGATAGTTGCGGCTGTCGTTCCAGAAATAGTCGCTGGCACCGATGGCAGCGTTGGCCTGGATCTGAAAATGAGAAGGCGCATCCTTCATGACCATGTCGACCACGCCACCGGCGGCATCGCCCTCCATGTCGGCGGTCAACGACTTCGACACCACGAGGCGGTCCATAAGGTCGGAGGGAAACATGTTGAGGGGTATGTAACGGTTCTTGTCGTCGGGGCTCGGTATCTTGACGCCGTTGACGAGCGTGTAGTTGTAGCGTTTGTCCATGCCTCGCAGTATGGCGTAGGAAGCCTCTCCCGACGCATCGCGCTCCATGGTCACGCCCGACACACGTTGCAGCACACTCGCCACGTTGACATCGGGCGAGAGCTGTATGCTCTGCTGACTCATGACGTTGAGCACGTTGCCCGCCGTCTTCTCCATGTCGATGGCGCTGCGGTCGGAATGATATTCCTTATGGCCTTTAACCACCACCTCGCTCAGCTCGCGAAGGTCTTCGTCGAGGGCTATGGTGACGGCACCCTTGTCGGAAACCTCGATGGGCACCTCGCGTGTTTTGTAAGAGATGTAACGCACAACGAGCGTGTAGCGTCCCTTGTCGGGCAGCTCGCTAAGTTTGAACGAGCCGTCGAGACCTGTTGTTGTCTTGATGTTGGGCAGCTCCTTCACCTCTACCACAGAGCCGATGAGCGGCTCACCCGTGCGGTTGTCCTTTACAATGCCGTCGACGGTGTGGGCAGAGGCCATTGCCGAGGAGGCAACGAGAGCTACACTGATTAGAAACTTTTTCATATTCTTTCTTCTGTAAAAGGGCCAATCGTGATGGCAACTTTTCTATTTCTTCGTTTTCTCTATCGTGTGTATCACTTTTCCATCCTTGTCGATCATCGACATCTTAAGAGTCTTCTTTGAAGCAGAGATGATGGAGAAACCATCGGCAGAGGAGCAGAACACGGTGCCTTGAGTCTTCTCGACGGAGCGAGCCAGCGAGGCAGACGAGTTTACGACATATTCGATATCATCGTTCGGCATGTGTATGTGCTGGAAGTTATGGATGTGTCCACAGGCGTAGATTGCCACATTATTATATTTGTGCAGAATGGGCATGACGTTCTTCTGCATGTCGGTGCGCTCATATTCGGCCTTGGTGGTGTAGGCATAGATGGGATGATGGCCAACGACCACGACCCAGTCTTCGTGTGCCGACTTAAGGGTGCTGTCGAGCCAGAGGAGCTGTGCCTGCGGGTCTTGCTTGCAAGCGTCGGGATATACGGCGCTGTTCTCGCGGTAACGGTCAATGAGAGGTGTGGTGTCGAGGAACACTATGCGTATGGTTGTGCCGTTGTCCTCAAACACCTTAGTGTAATAGCGGGCGGGCATCATCCATCGGCGGCTTACCTTGCTATAGTCGAGCACAGCCTGTGTGTTGCCGCGATATTCGTGGTTGCCAAGCACGGGGAACCAGTCGAGCATCAGTTCTGGGTGCGAATAGACCTGCTCAAAATTGGTCATCCACAGCGGGTCGTTCACCGATGCCACACCGTTGAAATGGTGTATGTCGCCAACAGCGAGCACACACTCCATGCCTGTGGTCTTTGCCATCTCGCCCATGAGCTCGGCAATGGGTTTCTGGTCGTAATAGCCGTTGCGTCCAAGGTCGTTAGCCATGTAGAGCGTAACGTCGCCTTTCAGCTGTTTCCATTCTTTGGGGGTCTGTGCTTGCAACTGCAAGCTTCCGAGCAGCATGATGACAGCTGCCAAGAGGGTAGCTACGCGGCTACCAGAGGTCTCAAAACTTTTCATTCGTTGTCCTTACTTTATATTTAATTTTGCTTATTTGTTTGCTTTATGCTTGTTTTTTTGCTTACCTTTTACTCGCTTTTTGCTTGCTTATTTGCTTGCTTATTTGCTCGCTTTTGGCTTGCTTTCCTGTTTGTCTTCTTGCTTGTTTTTTTCAAGTAGATCTCTTAGACGCCGCAAAATTATGATATATTTGTTGCAAAGACATTACAGAGTTTTTAAGAAAAATTGTCAACAGCCTCTGCTCCTGTTGACAATTTATAAAGCTAAAAAAGCGTCAAGTAAAGAACAACATTGAAAAGTTTTATCAATACTTCATTATTCATCGTGCGATTCCTGTTATCGTGGTCGAAAGCCTGCCGTCAGGCTTTCACTAATGCTCCCAACACCTTGTCCAACTCGTCAAGTTCCGCCTCTCTGGTAGCCCAGCTCGTCACGAAACGGCAGATTATTTCCTCTTCGCTCTTCCTTTCCCAAATCTCAAACGCCACCTCCTTCGACAGCGCATCATACAGAGAGGGGGAGAGAATTACAAACTGTTGGTTGGTAGGCGAGTCGTATGCTATTTCGACGCCATGCTTTGTGAAGATGGTGCGTATGCGTGCTGCCATGTTGATGGCATGTTGCGCCACCTTGAAGTACAGCCCGTCGGTGAATAGCGTGTCAAACTGTAAGCCCAGCATCCTGCCTTTTGCGAGCAGTGCCCCGTGGCGCTTCACGTTTGTAAAGAAATATTTTGGCGCCTTCATGTTAGAGAAAACGACCGCTTCGCCCATCATTGCGCCCACCTTCGTGCCACCGATGTAGAACACGTCACAGTGCGCCGCGAGGAATGGAAGGTCGTAGTCGCAGGCCTCCGACATCAGTCCGTAGCCCAACCGTGCTCCGTCTATAAAGAGCAGAAGATTGTGTTTCTGACAAGTGGCGTAAAGATTCTCCAACTCATTCTTCGTGTACACCATGCCAAACTCTGTCGGCATAGACACATACACCATGCCAGGCTGCACCATGTGCGGATGCGACTCGTCTGCCAGAAACGTGTCCATGTAAGCCGACAGCGTCTGCGGGGCGAGTTTGCTGTCGTCGGAGGGCAGTGTGATGACCTTGTGTCCGAACGCCTCCACGGCACCCGACTCATGCACCTCGATATGTCCTGTCTCAACGCATATCACGCCCTCACATCCCAGCAGCACCGAGTCGATGACCGTGGTGTTGGTCTGCGTTCCGCCCGTCAGCAAATACACGTCAGCCTTGTCATTGCCCACCGCCTTGCGTATCTTCTCTTTTGCTGCTGCCGTATATGGGTCAAAGCCGTAGCCCGGCGTCTTGTCGTCGTTTGTTTTGCCCAGAGCTTCTAATATCTCAGGCAACATACCGTTGTTATAATCGCTTTGAAATGAAATCATATCTTTAAAACCTGTTTTATTTACTTAAGTAGGTGTTCAAAATTAATTTAAATGATTTTATGCCATATTTTGGCCCGTATGTTCAGCTCCGAAGAGGGAGTGTAGCGGGCTACACGACCGATGAGAGCTGGGCATACGGGCTAAAAGAGGGCGTAAAGGCATTTGAAAGCATAACCTTTTTATAAGATTCATATATGCGATTAATTTTGAACACCTACTTAATACATTTATTGAATATCAAATGCAAAGTTACAGTTTTTTTTGTATGAGCAGAAAACATATTCTGCAACTTTTCTTTTCTTGTTTCATTCTCCTTTTCGAAATAAAGCAAACTGTGGTGAATATCGCATTGTAGATGTATTTCATTGTATCTTACTGATTACCCGTAATGTGCTAATAATCAACACTAAATGGGATGGCAAAATAACGAAAGAAACAAATCAGGAACAACAAAATCAAGAAACCCCAAAATGAAAGCATGAGAAAACATAAATTAACTCTGAAAACAACGATAACTTTCCGATTTTGTCTTTTGATTGTTAAGGAATTATATGGTGATGTTGCGATAATGCCGCCCTAACTATATAAAAACAGGTAGTTAGGGCGGTAGTATCGCTTATAAGTCCGCCCCAACTATATAAAAATAGGTAGTTAGGGCGGTGGTATCCTTGCAGAATTCATTTTTTTTATTTATCTTTGC
>UQTI01000079.1 GCA_900543975.1 uncultured Prevotella sp.
CAAAATAAAAAATTGTCCCTATTGTCTCTATTGTCTTTAACCCCCACGCAAGCAAGCGGTGTTTTTGGCCTCCCACAAGAAGCATGAAAGAAGGAAAAGAGTAAAAAAAATAACAATAAAAACGAGAAAAATTATGCAAAGCATCAGTATCATAACAAACCCCACCACCGAGAACCTCGTGGGACGAAGCCACTGGTGGGGAGCACCCGACCTGCCCGAAGACGTGCCTTACCCCTATGTCATGGTAGACGACACGCAGGTGGTCATGGGCAACAACGGCATGCCGAAACGCGACATCCACGGCAACGTCATCATTGAACATGGCGAAGACTACCCCGAGCCGCTGACCTTTATCTGCCAGATAAGGATGGAGGACGTGGCGCCATTCGACAAAGAAGGACTGCTGCCCCGCAAGGGCATGCTCTATTTTTTCGCTGCCATCGACTATTTTCTTGGCGACAGTTCACCCATTGAGATTCCCTTGCACGGCCCCGTGGGCGACATGGTGCGCGTGATCTATGTAGAGGACGTGCCCGATGACGTGCAGCCTTATGACCTGCACTGGGAGGACACGGGCGAGAGCATATTCCGCCCTGCCGAGGAGATAACCTTTTATGAAGGTGTGGAGACATCCGATACCCACGCCCTCCTCTCCATTCCTTACCAGGACGAGGTGAGCGACAGCTATCCCAGACATATCGCCTTGCTGCAGGTCGAGGAGGACGACCGCTGGGGTCTCCACTTCTTCGACTGTGGCTCCCTCTACCTCCTCATACGCCCCGAGGACCTCAAGGCACGACGCTTTGACAACTTGCAGTGTGAGGTGTTTACCTATTGATTGGTTTTGCATGTATCTCAAGCAAGCGTTCAAAACAACGAGCGCGAATCGCGATGTGAATGTTGATCTTTGCACCAAGCGAAAATGAATAAATATGCAAAAAACGGAGGGGAAATGAATAAATATCCAAAACAGCGGTTGTAAGCAAAAATAGGGGTTTTACTTTCTGTTTTCAAAAATAAGGCGGTTTGAACTTATTGTTTTTGTTAACAACTCTTAAAATAGAGGTAGTTTTGTCAAAGGGCCTCTTTGAGGCTGTCAAAGGGCCTTAATGAGCTCGTCAAAGAGCCTCTTTGAGGACGTCAAATGGGCACTTTCAAATCGTAAGTTGGGCACTTTTAAAACGCCACTAAAAAAGGGGGTCAAAATGAATAAATATGCAGTTTTAGCGTTTGCTTTTTCGCTCGTCTTTGCAGCTTGTTTCGGCAACCACTGCAGCCGTGACGTTTCACCTCATGCCCCCGTTTGTTATCTTTAAAAACAGAGAAAAAATAAAAAACCAAGAAACAATGAAATCGAAAGTTCGTAAAGAGTATGAGGCGGCCCTCGCCAAGGCAGAGGTGACGCCGTTTGAAGGCAAGGATGATGTTATTGACCTTTACACCGACGTGGTGTGTGGAGCGGTGCTTGTGGCAGAAGAGAACGCCAAGCAGGTCGGCGGTCCCACATGGCAGAACGCCGGGTTGTGTCGCACCTTGCTCAAGTATGGTCGCGAGTTGGAGAAGGTGACGGGCTACGGCAACGTCACCGACACCCTCTATTGGGCTGCCGAGCGCATGGAAGAATCGCTCTTTGGTCACCCGCGCCTGAGGTCAGAACTCATAAATTTTATCATCCATCTGCTGCACATCATTGAGTGTGACACGGGTCACGACCTCAGCTCCACCGACCATTTCATGGAGAAGCTCGCCCGTGTGGACCGCAACATACAGTATGCCGACAGTGGAAAGCTCGACCTGATAGAGCAGGAGGGTCACATGAAGGACGACCCTGTGGAATGGACAGCACGGTTTGAGGAGGTCATCGACGATGCCCAGCGCGAGGCTCTCTCGCATCTCAAGGACACACCGCGCTCCATGGGCTTCTGCCATGCCTACTGGAGTAGTCTCTCTGATGCGCTCTCTGACCGCGGCATCTACTGGCGCTCACCCGCCTTGATGAATCCTCGCTGCATGTTTGATTGACAAGTTCTTGCTTAGGCAAGAACTCGTCAGCTACCACCTTATTATATTATAGACGTTCCCTACACCTTATTATAGACGTTCCCTACACCTTATTATATTATAGGCGTTCCCAACATCTTATTATAGTCGTTCCCTACACCTTATTATATTATAGGCGTTCCCAACATCGCCATTAAATACGCCGAAAGACTATGCAGTCAAACGTTTGCACAGCAATATTGCATGTTTTCGCATCTTTTTTTAATGAAGTGTGTGAGAAAGTTCATATCTTTGCAATGTCGAAAGGTAAAAATTAAGTAAAGCGTAAAAGTTTAAGGTTTAGCTAATTAGAAAGCGTGATAATTAGTTTTTAAAGGTAATGATTTTATATTGATGATATGATAATTGGGTAAATAATAGAAAGAATCGCAGTTAGGAAAGATAGGAATTTAGTTTAAATTGGTTTAGGTAAAGCAAATGGATTGTCAAAAGGATTACAGCATATATAGATTGATTTGCAGGGTGGTAAAACCACAAAGGATTGTGATGGGGGAGAGACGACGCGATTGTCGGTTCTCCCTTTTTCGTTTATACAGCTCGTTAATTTCTTAAAAGTTATTATAAGATTATACCCTTTCGGGTGTAAATATAAGCTAATGTTCTTATGCTACACCCGAAAGGGTATATTTTTAGGCAATCATTGTTAATCAATCATTGTTCTGTGTGTAAGCACAGTTATCGTTGAAAAAGTTTTATCTTAGCAGCACCATGTGCTTGATGACCAACCGTTTATATTGTTTCTTGAAATCGTCGGGAAGAAACGATTGGTCAATGAGGTCAAGCCATTTGATGAGTGCTTTGCGAAACTTCTTCGCAATGTTTTCAACAACCTTTTCGCTTATGCCAGAGCCGAGGATGGCTTTCTCAAAGTCGCGACGCACGATGCGGCTCTTTTTGCCGTTGAGCGTCAACGCCAACTCTTCCTTGTCTTCAGGCATGACGATGGCTGTTGACAGCAGGTCGTAGGCAGGGGTGAGACAGTGGCCGAGGGAGGTGCTATAGAGCGAGAAGTTTTTAAGGTGCATGTCGGCATTGCCCGTGATCCACGAGAAGATCACCACCTCCCAGAAGTTGACAAGGTCCAGTTGTGGCATGGCCGAATATTTTTTTATCAGCTTTGCCACCTGTTCGTAAGAGCCTTTATACTTATACTCGGTAAGGCGTTCCGACAGCTGGCACATGTCTTCCATGGCGATCTTCCGTCCGTCGGCTTCGCGGTCTATGCGGCGTGTGATGTAGCACAGCTCGCCGTCGGCAAAGCGTATGAGCGAGTGGGGCACAACAGCAATCTTTGCTGCCTCGGCCATGTGCATGGTGATGTCCTCTAGCTCTGGCAGCGAGCGGTAGACCTCGGTCTGGGGCTTGAGGATGAAGCGTCCCCACAGACCGACGATGGTGAAGCGCGAAGGCTCGTTTCGTCCGCCAGGGTTGATGTCAAGCGACAGCTTGGCTTGCACACCTGTGAGCGTGGTCTGTGCTCTTATGACCTGTTTGGCGAGGTCTGCAATCTCTGCCCGTGTGTATGGTAGCACAGGTGCTTCTTTCTTTCCAAAAAGTTTTCGGGTACAGGCAGGGTGAAAGTCGGTCTGTCCCGGTTTTAAGGGCTTATAGCAGTAGAGACATTTTTCCATAGTTGTCGTTTTTTTAAGGGTTGTTGTCTTCTTCGTAAGGAACAACGCTCACCGCGCCGATGCAATCTTTGCAGCACGCCAACAATAGCGACATGCGGTCGCGCTGGTTTATCTTCCAGCTGCGTTCGGCTATGCCCAACAGCCATCCTTCAGGAATAAGACCGTCGAAGAAAGGAAACAGCACTTTGTCTTTATAAGGCTCCTCGCGCAGAGGCATGGTAAGGCTTATCGCTTCGGCACCCTCTTGCTCCATGTAAGCGGTGTCGTAGGCAAAGGTGAAGCCGTTCTCGTCTTCAGTCAGCAGGCCGGCATAGCGGTCATACATAAAAATCTTTGCTCTTTTCATCTTGTCAACAGACGTTAAGCGGGTTGTTGGTTTATTGGCGCAGCGAGGCGGCAGGCACCGCTCCCACCTCATGTCCGAACAAGGCCAGCACCTGGTTGATCTTGTCCATGCGCAAGGTCTGCTTGCCTTGCTCAAGCTCGCGCACAAACCGCAGTCCGACGCCCGATTTCTCTGCCAAATCGGTTTGCGTCAGGTTGAGCTGCTTGCGGCGCTCTTTAACAAAAGAAGATAAAGACATGTCCATAGCTGTAAACTTTTTTAAAGGTAGACGTTTAAAATAATTATACCCTTTCGGGTGCAAATATAAGAAAAATAATTTATATTGCACCCGAAAGGGTATATTTTTTTTTGTTTTTTGCTGCACTTCTTCTTTTCTCTCCTGCATTTTTTCTCCTCTCTCCTGCATCTTCTCTCCTCTCTCCTGCATCTTCTCGTTTCTCTCTGTCTTCCATCTTTTCTTTTTATCCTGCCTTACCTCCTGTTTTTGCGCTCTTTTTCATTCATCTTCCGTTCTTTTTCATTCATCTTCCGTTCTCTTTCATGCCTTCCTCTTTTCTCTCTTGCCTTTACGCTGAACATGGCTGTTTGTGCAAAAACGCGCCGCTTTCTTGCAGATATCGGAAAAATGAAGTACCTTTGTGAGCATCAGTGACATACAAACAAAAAGGAAAGAGAGAAAATGAAGATATTTGCAGTTGGAATGAATTACGCTCAGCACAATAAAGAGCTGGACGGAACGTTATATAAACCAGAGACTCCCGTCATTTTTACCAAGGCCGACTCGGCGTTGCTGAAGGACCGCAAGCCCTTCTTCATACCTGACCACCTGGGACAGATCGACTATGAGGCAGAGCTTGTTGTGCGCATCTGCAAGCTGGGCAAGACCGTGCCTGAGCGCTTCGCACACAGATATTATGATGCTGTGACCGTGGGCATCGACTTCACTGCCCGCGAGCTGCAGAAGAAGCTTCGCGAGGCAGGACAGCCTTGGGACCTGTGCAAGGGCTTCGATGGTGCTGCCGCGCTGGGCGAGTGGGTGAGCAAGGAGAAATTTCGTGATGTGCAAGCCATGCACTTCCATCTCGACATCAACGGCCAGACCGTGCAGGAGGGCCGCACCTCCGACATGATCTTCTCCATCGACCACATTGTGAGCTACATATCACAGTTTTTCACCCTTAAGACAGGCGACATCATCTATACAGGCACACCCGTGGGCGTGGGACCCGTACACATTGACGACCACCTGGAGGGATGGGTTGAAGACCGCAAGGTGCTGGAGTTTAATTGTAAATAAGCAGACAAGAAGAGAAAACGACAGTGAGACGATTGTACCGAACCATAGTGCTCCTCATGCTGTTGCTCATGTGCTCTGTGAGCCATGCGCAGCGGTTTTTTAACCTCACCGCAAAGGATGTTGCCATAGGTGAGCAGTTGCCCGTGTTTACATGTGCCATGCCCCTTGGTGCGGCTTATGCCGACTCGGTGTACACCGTAAAACTGCTGTATCCCGACTTTATCGACATGTCTTCGTCAGACATTGCCGCCTATCACGCGTTGAGCAGCGAGCCGCTGCCCGAGCTGCCCGAGGTGAGACAGCAGATCGTGGTTGACCGCAGGAAAGGCACCCTTGAGGTGGCGCTCTGTCCGCTCGTCTATCGCGAGGGCCGTTACCGCTTGTTGGTGAGCTTCATGCTGAAGGTTGAGGCTAAGGCAAAGAACGATGTGAAGCGCCGCCAGCCTGTGACGACGCGCGTTGGTGGTGCCGGTGTCGCTGCCGGCGGTGCTGCCTCGCGCTATGCTGCCAACTCGGTGCTTGCCACCGGGCGCTGGGCCAAGATCAGGGTGCCGAGCGATGGCGTGTATCAGCTCACGGAGAGTCTGGCACGACAGGCAGGCTTCTCTTCTCTCTCAAAGGTCAAGATCTATGGCTATGGCGGACACCTGCAGAACGAGAAGCTTGATGGCGACGAGCTGGCAGAGCTCGATGACCTTAAGGAGGTGCCTACCTGCACGGTGGGCGGCCGCCGGCTGTTTTACGGCAAGGGACCGGTGTCGTGGAGAGGCAACACGTCGTTGCGACGCACACGCAACCCTTATTCTGACTATGGCTATTATTTCCTGACGCAGGCCGATGACGGCTCAGAGCCGCTGAGCGTTGACTCGACAACGTTTGTCAACAGCTTCTACCCCTCACCTTATTATTATCACTCGCTTCATGAAACCGACGGCTTTGCGTGGATGCAAGGCGGATGTAACCTCTTCGACCCCAAGACCGTGAGATCGGGAGAGTCGCAGCAGATAAAGCTTGGCGGCAACGCCAACGCCACACAGGCCACGTTCACCGTCACGGCCACAGCGTCGGCACGAACCCGGGTGGAGGTGCTGCTCAACGATGAGTCGAAGGGCATAATGACCATCACCATCGTGGGCGAGGGCACCACCGATGCGCAATATAGCAAAGGTGGAGAGAAGACCTTCTCCTTCACGACGACAGACCTCAAGGACGACAACGTCATAACGCTGAAGAACCTGGGAGGTACCGACATGCACCTCGACTTTGTGCAGGTCACATGGGACAAGCCGTTGCCGATGCCGTCGCTCACGTCGGGGGTGAAAACGCCCGAGTATGTCTATAACATAACGAACCAGAACCATCATGCCGACCCGCAGGCCGACATGGTCATAATAATAGCGACCAGCCAGAAGCTGCTCAAACAGGCACAGCGACTGGCCCGCTTCCACAGTGAGCGCGACGGATTGCGCGTGAACATCGTGCCCGCCGATGAGCTGTACAACGAGTTTGGAAGCGGCACACCCGATGCCAACGCCTACCGCCGTTACCTGAAGATGCTCTACGACCGCGCCACAACAGAGGCCGACATGCCGCGCTACCTCCTGCTCTTCGGCGACTGCGTGTGGGACAACCGTCTGCTCACATCTGCATGTAAGGCTTTGTCGGCAGACGATCTCTTGCTGTGTCATGAGAGCGAAGACTCATACAGTCTGACAAAATGTTATGTCGACGACGGCTTCTTCTGCCTGCTCGACGACGGCGAGGGAGAGAACCCCCTGACCAGCGACAAGCTCGACGTGGCGGTGGGACGGTTCCCCGTGACCACCGAGGCCGATGCCAAGACCATGGTGGACAAGGTAATGGGCTATGTGGAGAACAAGAACGCGGGCTCATGGCAAAACACACTGGTGTTCATGGGCGACGACGGCAACAACAACCTCCACATGAAAGACCAGGACGAAACGGCTGAGATGGTGGCTGAGAGGCATCCCGGCTTCGCTATAAAGAAGATTATGTGGGATGCCTATGAGCGTGTGAGCACAGCCACGGGCAACTCTTATCCTGAGGTGACGCGACTGATAAAGCAGCAACAGCAGCAGGGAGCGCTCATCATGGATTATGCCGGACACGGCTCTGAACGCCAGATCTCGCATGAGAAGGTTATCAACGCCACCGACTTCTTGCAGTTTACAAACGCCAATCTGCCGCTGTGGATCACAGCCTCGTGTGACATCATGCCCTATGACGGCACAACAGAGACCATCGGCGAGAACGCTGTCCTGAACAGCAAGGGCGGAGCCGTGGCGTTCTTCGGAACGACGCGAACGGTCTACACAAACTATAACAAGGTCATAAATCAGGCTTACCTGCGCCATGTGCTGAACAAAGACACCGACGGCAAGGCGCTGACCATCGGCGAGGCGCAGCGCAGAGCAAAGAACGAACTTATTGAGCTGGGCAGTGACCGCACGGAGAACAAGCTGCAATATGCGCTGCTCGGCGACCCTGCCATGCGCCTGAACCTGCCGTCGCTCACGGTGAGCATTGACGAGATCAACGGACAGAAGGTGGATGCCGGCAACCCCGTGCACCTGAAGGCGGGATCCATAGCCACGATGAGCGGACATGTGGAGGGCGACGACACGTTCACGGGTGTGGTGTCGGCAACGGTGCGCGATGCCGAGCAGACCATCACCTGCCGCATGAACGACAAAAGCGATAAAGACGGTGCACAATATGCGCTCACGTTCGATGACCGCACAGCAACCCTGTTCCAGGGCAACGACAGCATAAGGGCGGGAAAATTTGCCTTCTCCTTTGCCGTGCCCAAGGACCTGCATTATTCTGACGCGTCGGCTCTCGTTAACCTATATGCCGTGAACACGGAGCGCACGGAGATAGCAAACGGATGGTGCGACAAGTTTGTGGCAAACGGATCAGACGTGGCTGACAACGACTCGATAGGACCCTCTATCTTCTGTTATCTCAACTCGCCGTCGTTCGTGAACGGCGGAAAGGTGAACACCACGCCCTATTTTGTGGCTAACATAAAGGATCAGGACGGACTGAACGCATCGGGGAGCGGCATAGGACACGACATGCAGCTCACGATAGACGGCGACATGAACAAGACATACAGTCTGAACGACTATTTCACGTTCGACTTCGGCTCTTACACCTCAGGCTCAACCTGCTATTCGTTGCCCGAACTGACACCGGGCAAGCACAGGTTGCAGTTCAGGGCATGGGACGTGCTTAACAACTCGTCGACGGTGCAGCTCGACTTTACCGTGGTCAAGGGCTTGCAGCCAAACGTGTTTAACGTGAGCGTGACGGAAAACCCGGCTTCGGCAAAGACAACGTTCATCATCAGTCATGACCGCATGGGAAGCAACGTGGATGTGGTCATCGAGCTGTTCGACATGAGCGGACGCAAGCTCTGGCAGCACGAGGAGAGCGGCGTGAGCACCGACAGTGCCTACACCGTAGACTGGGACCTGACGGTCGATGGCGGACGCCGATTGCAGACGGGCGTCTACCTCTACCGCGCCCGGTTGGGAAGCGATGGCAGCGGAATGGCATCGAAGGCGAAAAAACTTATAATCGTCGACAGGCAATAAAGTGGGGCGCGAAGCGTTATTTAGTTGTCACTAAACCCAAATCGGTCGTTAGGGCTTGCTTGGATTTTGGATTTTTAGAAGAGTGGATTTTGTTTGGCTTTTAATGAGCAATAGCGAGCTATTGCGAATTAAAAACGAGCAAAAGACACCTTATAAAAAACAAAAGACTGCAAGCAGTTATAAAAAACGACATAAAACGGCCTAATGACCGTTTTGGGTTAAAGGATGATTGTGAAAAATAATGAGTAACGAAAACGAATGATGGCAAATTGTAAAAGAATGAGATTATATATCCTTGGTCTTCTCACACTGCTGACACTGCCCGCGGCGGCGCAGAAGGAAGATTTCTTCAACCCGGTGAACACATCGGTTACATCGCAGACCATTGCGCCTGACGCCCGCTCGGCAGGTATGGGCGATGTGGGTGTGGCGACGGATCCTGACGTGGTGTCGCAATATTGGAACCCGGCAAAATATCCGTTCACCATATCGAGGGCTGGTGTGGCGCTCAACTACACACCGTGGCTCCGAGAGCTGGTCAACGACATGGACCTGGCTTATCTGGCAGGTTATTATCGCATAGGCGACTATTCGGCTGTGTCGGCGTCGCTGCGCTATTTCTCGCTCGGCGAGGTGTTCCTTGGAACCAGCGACGATGCCATGACCATAAACCCTTATGAGATGTCGCTTGACGTGGCTTACTCGCTCATGCTTAGCGAGACGTTCTCTATAGGTGCTGCCGTGAGATGGATCTACTCGGACCTGACTTACGACTACACCTCTGACACAGCGCCTGGCTCGGCGTTTGCTGCCGACCTGGCATGTTATTATCAGAACTACATAAATCTTGGACAGCGCGAGTGTCAGCTCGGTCTGGGTCTTAACATCTCAAACATCGGTAGCAAGATCTCGTTCGGTGGCGATAACAACTCTGAGTTTATACCGACAAACATGCGTCTCGGAGCATCGCTCATGATCCCTATCGACGAGTATAACCGCTTCACCATTGCTGCCGATGCCAACAAGCTGCTCGTGCCTACATATCCCAAACAGGAGGATGGCGAGAGCACGGAAGACTATCAGGAGCGCGTGCAGAAAAACTATTATGACGTGTCGTCGATAAGCGGCATCTTCAAGAGCTTCGGCGATGCGCCTGGCGGATTAAAGGAGGAGCTGCAAGAGGTTCAATGGAGCGTGGGTGGCGAGTATGTGTACCACGACAAGTTCGCTCTACGCGCTGGCTACCATCATGAGTCGGCAAACAAGGGTAACCGCAAATATTTCACCGTGGGTGCCGGCTTTAAGATGAGCGTGTTCTCGCTCGATGCTGGCTACGTCATCGCTACAGCGAAGAGCAACCCGCTCGACCAGACGCTGCGCTTCTCGCTTAGCTTCGACATGGACGGATTGAAGGATCTCTTCAAGCGACGTTAACGAGTTTTGAATTTTGAATTTTGAGTTTTGAATTGTTGCGCTTGGCGCAAGCGCAAAGCGCAATTTTGAATTTTGAGTTTTGAATTGTGCGCTTTGCGCAATTTTGAGTTTTGAATTTTGAGTTTTGAATTGTTGCGCTTTGCGCAATTTTGAATTTTGAGTTTTGAATTTTGAATTGTCGGCTGCGCCGATTTTGAATTTTTCAATTTTGAATTATTCGTTTTCAAATTTTGAATTATTCGTTTTTCAATTTTGAATATTCAATATTCAATGTTAATTATTCAATTTTCAATGTTTGTTTAAGGTGAAGATTTTTTAAGCAGAAATTTATTAAAGCAGAAAAAAGATAAATGAAAATACGCGTAGGATTTGGATTCGACGTTCATCGTCTTGTCCCAGACCGCGAGCTGTGGCTCGGCGGCATAAAGATAGACCATTCGCTCGGATTGCTTGGACATAGCGATGCCGACGTACTTATTCATGCTATCTGCGACGCCTTGTTAGGGGCTGCAAACATGCGCGACATAGGCTACCACTTCCCCGATACGTCGGCAGACACGCTCAACATAGACAGCAAGATCTTGCTGAAGAAAACCATTGATCTTATAGCCACAAAGGGCTACCGACTTGGCAATATCGACGCAACGATCTGCGCCGAACGCCCAAAGATCAATCCGCATGTTGAGGCTATGAAGGCCTGTCTGGCTAAGGTTATGGACACGGATGAGGAAAACATCTCTATAAAAGCCACAACCACCGAGAAGCTTGGCTTCACAGGTCGTGAAGAAGGCATCTCTGCCTATGCAACGGTGCTGATAGAAAAAGATTGACCTCTCTCTCGACAATAAGCAACCTGGCATAATTTCAATTGATTATCATCTCTGAAAAGCGTCGCCGAAGGCGGCGAATATCTATAACCGCTGGTTGAGCTGCCGAAGGCAGCGAAGCCTGCGGTTCAAAAAATGATGGTAAGATCGTCCTCGAAGAGGGCGAACATAGGAAATATTTGCATAGTTTGCTTGTGTTCGCCCTCTTCGAGAACGTCATATAAGCTTGCATTGGAACCGCAGGTTACGTTCGCTTCGCTCTCTTCACCAACGGTTATGGATATTCGCCGCCTTCGGCGACGCTCGCTTGAGATAATTTCAATTTATTAAATGCGAAAGTTCAATAAACAAGAAAAACAGGCCGCTTCATCCTTTGGGATGGGACGGCCTGTTTGGTTCTTGCACGTTTATAACCTTTTTTATAAGATTCATATATGCGATTAATTTTGAACTTCTACTTATCATTAAACGCTGGCTCTTAATGTGTTGCGGTCTTGATGTATGTCAAAATATTGACGAAGGTGTGAAAATTGTTTGAAAATTGTTTGCGCAAACAGTGGAAAGTTTATACCTTTGCATCGTCAAAAGGTTAATAGATTGTTTAGGTTAGTAGTAATAGATTTAGGTTTTTAGTTATTAGGTTTAAGGTAAATTGAAACGATTGTTTAACAGGTGACGATGGAGGACGCGAGTCTTTCATTTGTTTCGAAAAGATTTTTAGTTAAACATAGGCTTTTGCGCCGCAGCTCGTTGAGAGTAGCGGTGCAATTTTTTTTATTATACCTTCTCCTCATTAATCTCATCTTTTCTTACAAATCCTCTTCTCGTGAATTTCCTATTCTTGTGAATTTCCTATTCTTGTGATTCTTTTCTCATTATAATCTCTCCTCTTGTTTATGATCTCTTTTCTTTGTTTTGTGGTCTCTTCAGTCTTCTCCTTATTATATATTGAACTTTCGCATTTAATAAATGGAAATTATCTCAAGCGAGCGTCGCCGCGCTCGACTTTGTCGCTTGCCAGAGCGTCGCCGAAGGCGGCGAATATCCATAACCGCTGGTGAAGAGAGCGAAGCGAA
>UQTI01000080.1 GCA_900543975.1 uncultured Prevotella sp.
CCGTAATCAAATCCTTGAGGTCAACTTCTAAAATCTTTGAGATTTCAAGAAGCGTTTCTAAATCGGGTTGGTATTTATTCCGAGCATAGCAATTGACCGTGCTAAAGCTCTTACCTAACTGTTTTGCCAGCCAAGTTTGTGAAATTCCCTTGCTATCTAAGACATCTTTTATCTTGTTTAGTTTCATAAATTCACCGAATTTTGCTGCAAATATACATTAAATTTTGCGATAATCATTATAAATTAAGCTGTTTTTGTAAATTATTCCAATATAGCGAGATTGTTATTTCGTGTAAGTTATTGTACCTTTGCTGCAGAGAAGAGTTGTTTGACAGCAAACGTATGCATAATGCAGAAATTGGAACTGTTGCCAAATCATTACCTCTATTGAGGCAAAGACTCATAAATAGCTCATTTAAAGCTATTCTGTAGATTGTAGCTATTTTTTGTAAAAAAGTCAGAGGTTTTTTGCGCGTGTTTTGCAAAAAAGGCAGCCATCACACATTAAGCGGATGACTGCCTTTTTTGATAACAGTATTCTAAGCGACAAAAATGCTTTACTTCTTGATTTCCTCAGGCAACACAGGCATGGCTCCGTTCTGTGTGCAGACGTAAGCGCTGACCTTGACGGCACGTTTGTGAGCTTCAGACACGGGCATGCCAGCGAGGATAGAGGCGCAGAAGGTGCCTGTGAATGAGTCGCCTGCTCCCACGGTGTCGGCAACCTCAACCTTGGGTGTGGGCTGGTAAGACATCTCGCCGGGAGTGAACACATAGCTGCCGTTGGTTCCGCAGGTGAGCACGAGCATGTCGAGGTCATACTTGCCCAGGATGAGCCAACACTTGTTCTCGATGTCGAGACCGGGATAGCCAAACATGCGGCCGATAAGCACAAGCTCCTCGTCGTTGATCTTAAGCACGTTGCAGCGCTTCATGCTCTCGCAGATCACCTCCTTGGTGTAGAAGTTCTGACGCAGGTTGATGTCAAAAATCTTCATACAGCCCTTGGGCGTTGCGTCGAGGAACTTATAAATGGTCTCGCGGCTCACCACGTTACGCTGTGCCAGCGAGCCCCAGCACACAGCGCGTGTGTTCTCAGCCACAGCCTTCAGGTCGTCGTTGAAGGGGATGTTATCCCACGCCACGTTCTCTTTGATGTCGTATGTGGGTATGCCCTCACCGTCGAGCTCCACCTGCACGGTGCCTGTGGGGTATGGCACACGCGGCATGCAATATTGCAATTTCTTTTCTTCAAGCTGCTCAATGGTCTCTTCAGCAAGTTTATCCTCACCGAGAGCACTCACAGCGATAGAGTTAAGACCAAACTGTCCTGCGTGGAACGCGAAATTTGCAGGAGCACCACCAAGTTTCTTTCCTTCGGGAAGCACATCCCAGAGTGCTTCACCGAGACCTACTACATAATCCATAAATGTTATAAGAAGCCCCACCCCCGCGCCGCTAAAGCGGCTCACCCCTCCCCGTTGGAGAGGGGAGTGATATGCTGGGCAAGGTGCTGTTTTTATTTGTTAGTTATTATTTGTTATTTATTGTTTGTTATTTGATATTTCTTTTTAATATCTCTTAAGCCCCCACTCCACCTTAAAACCCAAGCCCCAACCACCCAAAACATTTTACTCCCCTCTCCCGCTCGACCTTTGGTCGCTTGCCAGAGCAAGAACGGCGAGGGAGTGAGCTTTCAAGGCATTCTACTCCCCTCCATAAGGGGAGGGGGAAGCCGCGTGAGCGGCGCGGGGGAGGGGCTTCGGCGCGGGGGTGGGGCTTATTGTTTCACCCTCGGAATATAGCTAAGCAGATAAACCACGCCCACCGCCATGACCACGGCAGCCCATATCTGCGGGTACACAGCGCCGGCAGCCTTGGCAGCATCGCTGGCGAAGCCCATGAACAAGGGGAAGACGGTTCCGCCGAAGAGACCCATGATCATCAGTCCGCTCACCTCGTTCTTCTTCTCGGGAGCAGAGAGCATAGCCTGCGAGAACACGATAGAGAACACGTTAGAGTTGCCGTAGCCCACGAGAGCGATGGCAGCCCACAGCTCCCACTTCTCTGTGCCGAACACGAAGCCCACCATGGCGAGAGCCATCATCACGACGATGATCGCGAAGAAGGTGCGGATGTTGAGCTTGCGCATGATGATGGAACCGGTGAAGCAACCCAAGGTACGGAAGGCGAAGTAGATGCTGGTAGCATATTCAAACTGGCTCAGCGTGTCGCCGTCGGTGCCGAGGCGCTCAAGCATGATCTTTGGAGCCACAGCGTTGGTGCCCACGTCGATGCCCACATGACACATGATGCCGATGAACGAGAGTAGGATGAGCGGTGTGCCGAGCATCTTCACGCTGTCAATGAAGCCCGATGCCTTGCCCTCGACAGGCTCCTCCTCGATGTTGGTGAGTCCGAGCAAGAGGGTTGCGATCATGCCGATGACGAAGAACAGGAGGAAGAGAATGCGCCAGCTCAGACCGAGGATGGGAGCCGATGTCGTTGCGCCCCATGCTGCGATGAGCGGAGCGATGAACGAGGCGATGGCCTTGACAAACTGTCCGAAAGTGAGCGTCGAGGCGAGGTGTCCCTTCACGAGCATGGTCACCAGCGGGTTGATGCTCGTCTGCATGATGGCGTTGCCTATGCCGAGGAGCGAGAACGAGATATACATGAGCCAGAGCTGGCTCTGCGGTGTGGGCATGAAGCTGTCGAAGAGCGGCAGCAGCACAGCCACGGTTGTCACGATGAGCGAGAGCATGACGGTCTTCTTACGTCCTATCTTGTTCATAAGCATGCCCGTGGGCACAGAGAAGATAAGGAACCAGAAGAACACGAGCGAAGGGAAGAAGTTGGCGGCAGAGTCGCTCAGTCCGAAATCTTCCTGCATGTTGTTGGACACAGCGCCGACGAGGTCGACGAAACCCATCGTGAAGAAGGTAATCATCACGGGTATGAGTGTCAGTTTGCTTGAGTTTGTACTGTTCATTTAGCTATAGGATAAATAAATTTTTGTTTTCTTTATTTGTTCAGATTGTAAACCACATATTTTGCCTTGCCCTTTACCAGCACCTTGTTATAAGGCTTGGTCGGGAACACGAGGTTGGTCATGGCCATCTTGCCGTCGGCATCAAACGCCTCGATGCTGCTGCGGTCGATGAAGAGGCGGAGCTGTGACATCTTGCCGTGAACGGGAGCCACGGTGAGGGCAGCGAAGTCGTCGCTGAACTCTTTCTGTCCGCTCTTCGTACGGTCCATGGCGAACGTGCGGCTCTTCTCGTCGTAGGTCATCACCACCTGCTCACCCTTGTCGTTGGCGAGGGTTATGGTGGCGTTGCCCTTGAGTGTCACGACCATCTCGCAAGCTTCGGTAAGGGTCTTTGTAGCCTTCTTCGGGCGTGCTGCTGCAAGCTCGGGCGAAGGAGTGACGCCACAATAGGTCTGGCCCTGATACTCGTAGAGGTCGAGGTCGCGGGGCACCGAGTTGGCAGAGCGGTACTGCATTGTTGGCACTTGGTTGGCATACTGCCAGTTGCTCATCCACGCCATAGCCACGCGACGGCCGTCGGGAGCGTTGTCGAAGGTCACGGTGGCATAATGGTCCTTGCCATAGTCCATCCACTTGGTCACCTCGGGAGCCGACTCGCATGTGAACTTATGTCCGTCAAACTGTCCCACGAAATATTGTGTTGCTGAGCCACCGAACGGGCCGCCGGGGTTTATGTTGCAGAGAAGCATCCACTTATACTGGTCTGTGCCGCGCACTTTCATCTTCATGAGGTCGGGACACTCCCACACGCCGCCGTGGTTGCCATACTCGGCACCAAACTGGCTCTCCAGCTTCCATTCCTTAAGGTCTGCCGACGAGTAGATGTCCATGTGCTGACCTTCGGCCATGATCATGTTCCAGCGTTTGATGTCCTCGTTCCAAAACACATGAGGGTCGCGATAGTCGGGTGTGTTGCTTGTGAGCACGGGGTTTCCGTCATATTTTGTAAAGGTCTGTCCGTTGTCGTTGCTGTAGGCAATGCTCTGTGTCTGGTTCTCTCCAGCCGATGTGTACATGGCTACCACGGCACCCTTGCCGAAGCCGGCGGTGTTGTTATGGTCAACCACAGCCGAGCCGCTGAAGATCGTTCCCCAGGCGTCAGCCTCAATGGGGGCACCCTGGAAGGTCCAGTGGATCAGGTCGGTAGATGTAGAGTGGCCCCATGTCATGTTCTCCCACTGTGAACCATAGGGGTTATACTGGAAGTAGAGATGCCACACGCCGTCCTTGTAGAACATGCCGTTGGGGTCGTTCATCCATCCCCATGCGGGTGTGTGGTGATAGACGGGGCGATATTTTTCGCGGTTGGCGGTGTCGAACGTGTCGGAGAACAGCATCTTCTTCCAGCAGGTGAAGCCCGACAGCTCGCCGTCGTTGCGGTAGGTGCCGTTGACATGTATGTCAAGAGCCAGCTTTGCGTCCTCGCCAAACTGCTTGAAGTCAAGGGGCACATAATAGTCGATATGGTTTGAAGCGAGACGCACGTTCAGGGCTTTCACCTGTGTGTTATTTTTCACAACCTTTATGTTGCACATCTCTGCCTTCTCCTGCACAGGCAAGAGAAGATAGTTCTTCTGTTCGTTGATGCGGTAGATGCAGTGGTTACTGCTCAGGAACCGGGCGTCTTGTGCCGAAGCGGCGAAGGCCAGTGAAGCGAGCACCGTTGCTGCCATCGTGCGGCCCAAAATTGTTTTTATCATATCTTTTTCGTTTTTAGTTTAGGAACGTCAATTCCTTGAAACTTGTTAATCTTTCGTCGTTTTTAAACTCGCATTTTTTAGATTAATGCAGGTGGGTAAGAAACTCACAATTCTTGTTTAAGCCCGCAAGTTTTTTTAGCACTCGCATTTTTTAATGATGATTTGAGTTCGTTTATTGAAGATCTGAAGCGTCATTGATTGTTTTCTGCTGCAAATTTAATGTATCTTCTCAAAAACGAATATCATAAATGTTTCGTAAGGTTGCAAAAATAAACACATAAACGGGAAAAACTGTTATATGCAACAAAATTCGGATGTTTTGAACGGTTTTTATAACTTTATTTTATGAGAGGCAACCACAAAAGGCCATCTTCGGTATAAAACCAGTTAGGGCTGCGAACACCTACTTACACTTCAATATTTAAACAAATCATCCATTGTCACCTCGCTTTGAATCATTCCGTATTGAGCATTCTTCACCAATCCATAAGTAGTAACGAATGTAAGATGAAGAGCCTTGTTGGTTCCTGTTACTTCACGAAACAATTCTCTCCTACTAATAATATGCTCAAGATAAGCTGGTGTAATCTCAAAAGGTCTCATGCAGAACTTCATTTCGCAGAGGTTTATCGTTTGGTCGCGTCTGTCTATAACCAAATCTATTTGAGCACCTTCACGTTTTTTGCCATCAGCATCCATAGTAGGAAGTGTAGCCCATGAGCAAACAGACGTCTGCACTCCATCTATACCCAAAGCCCATTTGATTTGCCTGATATGATGAAGACACACTTGCTCAAAAGCATAGCCACACCAGGCACGGTGACTTGGAGAGTCGATAGCATCAGTCCAAAATCTCTCGTCCATACCGTTAGAATCCTTGATATAACGAAGGTGGAACAATGAAAACAGATCGGTAAGCTGATATATGGCGTCCCGTTGTTTTTTGTTAAATGAGGAGTAGCGACGAATGAAGTCGCAATTGCATAGATTCTCTAATATTTCCGACAGCTTGCCGTTGTCGGTAATACCACATTCCTGTATAATCTCTTGACGGGTCATTCCCTTAGTCTTCTTTGAGAGTTGATCTACAATCTTGCGATATATCTTGCTGTCCCTGAACAATGACCTAAACAAGAAGTCAAACTCTCTACGCAATTCACCATTCTCAACAAAAAACAAATTGTTGATGTTTTGAGCCAAACTTAACTTGGGTTGCAACATGTTCAAATAATACGGCGTACCACCCAACATCATATAGCACTCTACTATCTGATGACGATTGAACACAATACGGTTTTCTTGTAAGAAAGCTTCAGTCTCTCCTAAAGAGAAAGGTGCAAGATAAATGCTGTGTGTCACACGGTTATGCAATCCTCCCTTGTCGCCCAATAGCTTGTTAACCATCCATGATGTAGCCGAACCGCATACTACCAACATAAGATTCTGATCGGAAGCCCACTGGTTCCAAAACAGTTCTATTGCACTAATAAAATTGGAGCGTGGCGTGTCGAACCATGGCAACTCATCAATAAATACTACTTTCCTGCGCTCTCCAAGCGAAGCCAAATAGTCCTTAAGTTGAAAGAATGCTTCCAACCATGTTTTTGGTGTCTTTTGTTTCTTGCCAGAATAAGACTCCAATGTCATCTTGAAATTGAAAAGTTGGTCTTTCTTCGTGGCTTGATAAGCTCCTGTAAAATAGAAATCAAACTTTTCTTTAAAGAACTGTTTTACAAGGAATGTTTTGCCGATGCGTCGTCTGCCATATACTGCAACAAACTCTGGTTTGTTTGATTCGTAACATTCATGCAACAATTCCTGCTCTGCCTTGCGTCCTATTATCTTTTGAATCATTGTCGTATAATTAATTGAATTAACGTAACTGTCTGATAGTTAAATGCAAAGATAGAGCTTTTATTCCTTATAAACAAGAAAAATGTGCTTGAAGTGGGGCGGTAACTATATTTTTTTTTGAGTTATCGCCCCACTTCAAGCATGTTTTTATGGCTCATCCGGAAAATGGAGTGATAACAACCTATGCAGAATAATGCAGAATAATGCAGAATAATGCAGAAAAACGCAGAAAGACAAAAACTTGTCAGCACATCCACACATACATAAGTTAGGGCTGCAAACGGCATTGTTGCCGTTTGCAGCCCTAACTTATGTATGTGTGAATCGTCAAGCCGATACATCCCCAACAAGAATTGATTGCTCCCCTCTCCCCTTTTGGGGGAGGGGTTGGGGGTGAGAGTAGCTTTCGTTCTTTCTTGTTTGAGCCTTCGAAAAAAGATAATCAATGGCCCGTCACAAAGCCTTAGTTTGCCTTAGGGGCAAGGCGCAGAGCCTGTCTCTTCTTCGACGACTTGTTGCTCTTGAACGGGCCAAGATAGTGGGCCTTGATGCTTACGCCCTTGTCGGTCACGAAGTCGGTGTTGATGTTATAATAGGTCTTTCCCATCACGTTCTCGGTAGATATGGTCACAGAGCCACCCGTTACGAAGCCGAAGATCGACTGCACGCCCAGCTGCTCCACATACTCGTAACGTGTGCCGTCAGATCCTGACACGCCGCCACCAAAGTTTTTGTAGAAGCCCGCACGCACCGTGCCGTTCTCACCTTCTTTGGTCACGCCGAAGGTTCCGAGACGCGGCATGCCGTTGGCATCGGCAGCAAGGAAGATGGTAATGCGGTTGCGCTTGTACCATGAGGCACCCTCGGCAGACGGGTCACCGCCGTCCATCATCTCGAAGCAGGTGCCGCCGAGGTCGTAGGGAGTGATGTAGTCGCAGTTGAACTCGACGTCGTGGTCCAGGTTAGGACCGTCATAGCCCTTAAACGACTTGTCTCTGTAGGTCACCGCTCCTGTGTAGGTAAGCTCCACAAACTCGCCGTTCTCCTGTGCCACCAGCGCCTTCACGGTGTAGGTGCCGTCGCTGTTCTTGGTCACGGTCAGCGTGGCATCGTTATATTTCACCGTCGTGCTTTTATAAGATTTGTCGTCCTTGAAGTTGCTGTATTCGAACATCAGGCTCTCAGAATTTTCCATACACATGTCGATGGGTTTGTCGCCAGTGTAGTAGCTGTAAGTTCCTACAGGCGGCATGGGCTGTGCCGAGCCGTCCGACTTCTTGCTGTAGATGCTGAAGTTGTAGATCCGTCCGTTGCCCTTGGGATAGACACCGTTGTGCTGGCAGTCGCCCATACGGATCACGAAGTTCTGGTAGCCGTTGAGATAAGCGTCGCCCCAATAGTCGACATCAAAGAAGTTAGAGGCCTTCTGCTCATACTGCGATGCAACGGTCTGAAACTTCTGCTTTGAGAGCACGGTCGACAGGCCGTATTTGTCTACGGGCAAGGCGAGAGCATAATATTCGAGTCCGGCCTTGAGACCTGTAAACTCATACTCCTTGCTCTCTGTAAGCTTTGCTGCATAATGGTTCTTCACATAGGCTGTGATGTCCTCCTCCGAGTTGGCAGGGATGACCGCCACAAGATAATATTCACAGTTGTCGGGCTTTGTAAACTGCACCTTGGCGGTGAAGTTGGTCTGGTCCACTACAGCGATGCCGGCGGGATCATTGGCCACATAGTCGAAGCCGATATAGTCGATCTCGTCGACCGAGTAGGTCTTCAGGATGTTGTCGCCCTTGTAGATGGACAGACGGTTGGGGTCGCGTTCCTGCGCCAGGGCAGAGGTGCTGAAGAGCAGGGCTGCCATAAACGCCATGACGTTGAAAAGATTCGTTTTCATTTTTCTCCTTTTATTTATTAATAAAACTTTCGCAAAGATTAATATTTACATCGCGCTTCGCGCTCGTTGTTTTTTTTAACATTCATGCGCTCCACATTGGTGCTCAGGCGCTTCGCGGAATTATTTACATTATTATTTTGCGCTTCGCGCGGTTTTGAACATTCTTGCGCTCCGTAGGTGCTCAGGCGCTTCGCGGAATTATTTCCATTAATTGAACATTAATGAACATTAATATTTCGCGCGAAGCGCGTATTAATTCAAAATTAATAAGCCATAAATATCTGCGCGAAGCGCATATTAATGATAATTAATGTTCAATTAATGGAAATTAATGTTTAAAAAAAAGCGCGTAGCGCAAAAGTTCAGATGGTTATAAAAACCACAAACGGGGAGGGGCAGCCTAAAGCCACCTCTCCCTGTTGCTTTATGTTTGTGTTTGTCGTTATGTCCGCTTGTTAGCGCACCACCTTCTTGCCGTTGATGATGTAGAGACCCTTGGCGAGCTTTGCAGTCTGCTCAGGTGTGGCGTTCTTCAGCACGAGCACGCCGTTGGCGTTATACACGTTGGCTGTGCGGTTGGCGTCAGCGTTTGTCACGCTGCTTATGCCCGATGCAGTCTGAAGGTCAACCACGATGTTGGCGTCGGCCTTAACAACCACCTTGTATGTGCCGTCGGCCTCGGCTGTTGCAGCAGTGCCGTCAACGGTGAGAGCCTTGATAGAGTAGCCTTCCTTAGCGGCGAAAGCCAGCTCTGTGTTCTCAAGACAAGAGATGCCGGCGCTGAAGTCGGCAACAGGCTGTATGCGGTCTTTCACAACGCTGAGGTTCTCGGCGCCACCATTGGCTGTGATGTCGGCCTTGACCGTGGCAGGAGTCTTGGTGAAGAACATCTTCACGACATCGCCGTCTTCAAGGCTGAATCTGAAGTAAGAGCCACCAGAATAGGTCGGATCTACAGCCACGTCGTTCTTGTAGACTTTCTTGGTGTTTGCGTAAACAGTGACTGAGAAGGGGTTGTCACCCTTATAAAACTCCAGCTCATTGTAGCCTGTGCCGATCTCAATCTTATTATAGTCGCCACGACTGAACACCATCGAGCTTGTTGCTGATCTGTCGTCCACATAAACAAGGGCTTTCTTGTCACGCACGATGGCAGCCGTGACAACCTTCAACACCATGCCGTCGGTCACGTCAACATTGATCTCGCTGGTGCTCTGGTCTGTATATTCGGTTGTTCCGTCGTTCACGCTCGTAAAATAATATCCGTCCTTGGCAACCAAAGAGATGAGCGGTTGTTTCTCAGAAACCTCAATTTCGTTCGTTCCGTTTTTCATGTCGAACGCATCGTCGTAATAAGAATAGCCTTTATAGACCGTGGCGTGTGACACGTCATCGATGTCGACGGTGGCCTTGAATGTGGCATATTTCTTTGCTGTGATGTCGAATGTGGCGGCATCAGTAACAAAGAAGTCGTAGCTTTCCTCATAGAAATCGTCGGTCTTGTCTTCACCGTTTACCTTAAACGACTCCAGCTTATAGTCTTCCGAATTACGCGTAATGGAGATGTGTGAGCCACACTTCACGGTGAAGTTGTCGTCCAGATAGTTGGTCACCTCATTGCCGTTAACCGTCACACTTTTTATGAAGCCCACACCTTCGGCGTTGACGTTAAACTTCACAGCGCAGTCGATGTCGGGATAGTTGGCCTGAATGTCGATAACATCGCCTTCAGCGACATTTTTCAATGTGTAAGATCCCCATTCTGCCTCCGCAGCCACAGAGTTGCGTGTAACCTTGTACAAAGGAGTGTCGTAGCTTTGGGGAGAGATAGTGAATGTCGACTCTGTGCCCGGAATAAACTTAACCTCGTTCTCACCGCTCTTGAGCTGCACCGTGGTGAATGTTCTTGACAGTCTCAGCGTCACCTTTGACGGATCGTCTACGGTAACCTTGCAAGAGGCTGTACGCATCTCGTCCAAGGTAGCTGTCTTAATAATCAATTTTGCTCCAGCATACTCGCTTTCTGTGAGCTTTAATTTGAACGACGAGTAGCTGTCGAGCTTTACCGCTTTGTCGCCGTTCATAACAGACACGAGTCCGGCGTTGTTCTGTGTCGTGATGCTCAGGTAGTCGCCATCTTTCACCTCGAACACATTGTCACCATTTACAAGATCCTGGTATCCATTAAGAAAGACATTTATTCTGGACGCATCGTCCACATTTAATGTGATGCTGAACGCATCGGCTGCCTGTGGTGCGATGACCGACAGGAGCATGATTAGAAAAAGGTAGAATTTTTTCATACACTAAAGATTACTTTTTTACTTTTTTTTATGATGATGCAAAAGTAATAAAAAACATCAAAAAACAGCATCGTTTTATCTAAAAATCACAAAAGACGACATAAATTTTACATAATGTGTAAAATTTATGACGTGCGATAACAAACCGTTATTATTATTGCTTGAACTTTCGCATTTAATAAATGGAAATTATCTCAAGCGAGCGTCGCCGCGCTC
>UQTI01000081.1 GCA_900543975.1 uncultured Prevotella sp.
AGCCGCCCATCTCGCCGTTCTCAGAAGGCTTGCTCTGGTCGCGCTTCACCTCAAACTGGTAGTCGTCCACGCTCTCGGGGTCGGCAAACGGATAATATCCGTACACGTCGATGTGGGTGTGCTTGTCTTTCCAGTAGAGGTCGTAGGCCGAGTTCCACCTATAGTTAGGCTCATCGAAGGTGTGGCGCACGTTGTCGCCACGGTTGCCGCTGGCCTTCAGCGTGCCTGGTGTGCCGCCGTCATAATCGACAATGTACACGCCCATCACGTCGCCGTTGCAGAAGCCGTTGTCGTTAACGCGTGTCACCGCCAGCTGGTCGATGTCGCCAGAGAGCTGTATACGGTCGTTACCGTGCTGCTGTCCACCCTCTTCAAACATGTCGTCGGAGCAGGCGCCAAGCAGCAAGGCAACAACCATAGCAGCCAGATATATTATTGTGTTTTTGTGATTCTTGTTCATAAAACAGCCGTTTGGGTTTGTGTATATAATATGTAGGGAGTTATCGGAAGGTAATGGAAGTTAATCCGCCTGTGGCGGATGGAAATTAACGGACAATACCTAACCTAAAGGAAGTTATTGGAAGGTAATGGAAGTTAATCCGCCTGTGGCGGATGGAAATTAACGGACAATACCTAACCTAAAGGAAGTTATTGGAAGGTAATGGAAGTTAATCCGCCTGAGGCGGATGGAAGTTAACGGACAATACCTTTTTCAATTTCTTCCCTCTTCCCTCTTCTTTCTTCTCTTCCCTCTTCCCTTTTCCCTTTTCACTTTACTTTACGAGGAAATAAGCAATAGGATTTTTCACTTTTCTCTTTTCACTTTTCCCTTAAATAGCCGATCCTCCGTTGTCGTTGCCGTCGTTCTCCCATGCGCCGATGGTCACGTTCACGCCGCTGCTGGTCTTGTCGAGCGTTACGGTAAAGGTGTGGCGTTTGCCGCTCTGGAAGGTGAAGGCCTTGGGCAGATTGAAGTCGCGCCCATTCACGTTCACGGTGATGAGGTTACACTGTGCCACCTGCTGCGGCACGATGATGGCGTGGTATGCCGATCCGTCGTTGTAGGGTGTGATGGCAGAGGGCTGTCCTGTGGCCGTGGCGGTGGCGGTGGCCAGGTCGACGGTGGCCGATGTCTTGATGTTGTTCAGGCTCACCTTCACGTTGGCGGCGGCCAGCGAGCTTTCAGTGAAGCCAGCGCCTGGCTTGAGACGAATGTCTACCCGGCTCATAATGTGCTTAGCCTCAATGCGCACGGCCTCGGTTGAGGGAGCGGCATCGAGCGTAGAGCCTACGAGCAGGTCGCCAGCCTTATAGTCGGCCTCGGCGCTCTGGTTGGCCTTGGTGCTGAAGGGCATAACCGTTACGCTCTCTACCTGCTTGCGGTAGGGGTAGTAGAGGTAGAAGTCGGCGTGTGTCTTATTGTCTTTCCAGTATATCTCGGTGGCGGGTGTCCACACGTTGGTGTAGGTGTAGAGCATATTGTCCACATAGTTGCCCGTGGTTAAGAGGGCTGCTTGCGAGCCATCGGTATTGCGGTTCACAACAAACAGGCCCACCTTGTCGCCGCTCTCAAACGCTGTCTCCGTGGCGCGTGTTATGTTGGTGCTTATGCTTATAGGCACCTTAGCCGACGGTTTGTCGGGGGTGGGTGGGGTTACAGGCGACACGGGGTCATCGCTTCCTCCACAAGACATACAACAGAGCACAGCCATGCAGACAGATGCTATAAAAGACGCTTTTTTCACAACTTGTTTCATAATAATAAATTTTAGATTTTACAAATCGTTATTAACACTTTTGCAAAATTACAAAAAGGTGAAACACAAAACAAGTCCATAATGGTCCATACGGTAAAAAAAGTTGATTGTTAGCCCTCAGCACGGTTGAATGTCAGCTCCTCATCTGTCTACAGTTCCGCTCCAAACCTTGCTGTTGGTGCAGGAGCGCAGAAGCGGTAGTCTTGGTCCTCGTTGGTGTTGTTGAAGATCACCTTCTTCATGCCGATGAAGGCGAGACCTTTGGGGAAGACTTGCTGAACGTCGACTGGCGCTCCTGTGAGAGCGGGGCTGCCGGCCTTCAGACGGAACGACCACGAGCGGTCGAAGGGCAGGGGAGCGCCCTTTTCGGTGTCGTCGACCTCGCAGTTGATGTTCATCTTCGGGTTTTGCGCGAAGGCGGTGAACAGCGGGTCCTTGTCGCCCGCCACAGTGCTCTTTATGTCGAGGTCGCTCCACACCGCCATGGCAGCATCGCGGCCCATCTGTTCCACGCCTGTTTCGGTAGAAGCGAAATAATAGTTGGGTGCTATGGTAGAGTGTGCAATGTCGGCCCCGTTCTTTGCCGGCTGCTTCATGCCGAATCGGCAGTCGTAGATCAGGTTACCCACAAACACGGGAGCTATCGCCTTCTCTATCCACACGCTGCCGCCCTTCTTGTTTTTTGAGCGTCGCCATCCGCAGTTGACGATGGTGTTGTTGTATGCCACAACCTGAGAGAGAGGCACCGTCTCGCTGTTGCCTTGGTTTGAGAGCTTGAATCCGTTTGTGCAGATGTTGTAGAGAACGTTGTTCGCCACATCCATCTTGCATCCGGCCTTTATGTTTATGCCCTCTCCGCCGTCGGCGGCGTTGCCGCTGTCAGCCATGATGTTGTCGTAGATTACGCCCTGTCCACCGCCGAAGTAGGTCTGGTCGTTATAGTTGTCGTGCATGAAGCATCCCACCATGGCGAGTCTGCCGTTTGTGTTGCAGAAATGGAAGGCCGGCAGCCCACCGTCGATGGTGGTCTTGTAGAGCTTGTTCTGGAACGACGGCGACGACTCGGTGGGCGTTGCTCCTGCATAGGCGAGGTCAACATGTGCGAGCACCACCTCCTGTGAGTTGTAACCGCACACTATGCCGCCCCATGATGCCGGCTTCTTCAGGTCAGAGGTGAAGACCACGGGCTTTTCTGCCGTGCCCATGCAGTAGAGGTTGCCGAGCACCACCAGCTCTACGGGCACCTGCACGTCGGCCTTGCACGTCACGGTGACGCCCGGCTCGATGTAGAGCGACGCCCCTTCAGCGATCTCCACGCTCTCTGTGAGCGTGGTGTCGTGTGTCCAGACGATGGAGCCTTTGGGATATTGCGCCAACGCCGTGTTCACCACGTCGGCCGATCCTTGTTCTGTGCCAGCGCCGCTGTCGGGGTCGGCATAGTCGTAGGGGTTTATGTTGTTTGTCTCGCACGCTGTGGCGAGCATTGCCGTTGCTGCCATTATGGCAAGGCGGGTTATGGTTTTGTTCATGATGTCTTGTTTTATTTAGAGGCTATACCTTATTCCGATGAGCAGTGTCCGCCCATAGTGGTAGGTTCCCACGACGGTGCGGTCGGTCTTCTGACCCTCATACTGCAGGTTACTCTCGTTCACCGTCTTGATGTAGCGTTCGCGCTTCGTGTCGGTGAGGTTGTTGGCTTTAAGGAAGATGCTGAGGCCGCAGGCGAATCGCTTCTCGGCACTGAGGTCGAGGCCGAAGGTGCCCTTGTCCCACTGGTCGGCATCCTTGAATGGCGACACGATGGCCAGGCGGGTGCCCGTGTATGAGGCGGCGAGCTGCGCGTTCCATCCGTAGGTGGTGCCACGGTAGAGCAGCGACAGGTTGGCGGTGTGTGGAGCCTGGTTGACGAGCGGTCGTGTCTGCTTCACACCCTGCTCAAACTCGGCGCTGCCCGGCTTATACTGTCGCTTGCTTGTGGTTATCGACGAGTGGGTGTAGGTGTAGTTGGCTTTCAGGCCGAAATGTCGGATAAACTTCACCACGTCAACCTCGAAGCCCATGTTCTTGGCGTTGCCGAGGTTTTGCGGCTGGTAGTAGGTGTTGGAGCCTGTCACCATCTTCGAGTCGGATGTCACGAACACCTGCTCTATGGGGTCGCGCAGATACTTGTAGAACACGCCCGCGAGCACCTGTTCCGACGGCGAGGGGAACCACTCCCATCTCAGGTCCACGTTGTCGATGCGTGCCCGTCGCAACGCTGGGTTTCCACACTCGGTATATTCCTCGCCCATGATCTGGTAAGGCACGATCTCGTAGAAGCCCGGCCGGTTGATTGAACGATAGTAGGAGAGACGCAGGTTCATGTTCTTTGTCGGAGTCCACTTGAACGATGCCGACGGCAGCCAGTCCCAGTAGCTCTGTTCGCCCACCTGCCCCATGTTGCGAAACTTCTGCAACATGGTGTAGATCTGGTTCGTGTGCTCCGCCCTTATGCCCGCATACAGCTCGCCGTAGCGGTTCTTCATGGTGAACATGGCGTATGTTCCCCCGATGTGCTCCTTCGAGTTGTAGTTGAGCTGCGATGCTTGCGAGTAGGGGGTGGTACATTTCCAGCTGATGTCGTCGAACACGTCGAAGCCGTTGCCCGGCAACTTCTGCGATATGTCCGACGGGTCAAACTGGTACGAGTAGTATCTGTTTTCGCGCTTCTTGCGGCGATACTGTGCTCCCGCCTTCCACTTGATGTCGGACCCAAACAGCTGCGTGGCATAAGTTATGTTCACATATCCCGCCAGGTCCTTGTCGCTGTTGTGCTGGTATCGGCGTTCCATGTCCATGGGTTGCGTCTTGAGCAGCGTCTTGTCGCTTGCCCACATGCTCTGTCCCTCGGCGTTTGCCACGCTGCTGGTGAGCGTCAGGTATGTGCGGTCGGGGTCTTTCTCGCGTGCTTCAGAGAAGATGCTCGCCCAGTCGACGGTGAGGTTTTCTCCCAGACGGTGCGTGCCTTTGAGGTGTGTGGCGAGCACCGTCTGCGTCTGCTCAAAGGAGCGCGTCTCATCGTTCTGGGTATAGTCGTCAGCCGTGATATACTCGGTCGTTATTGCGCTCGTGAGACGTGTGTTTCGCGAGTTCTGCCTTATGAACATGTTGTACCACTCGAGCTTGTGACCGCCCGTCTGCAGGTCAAACTTGGCATGTAAGCCCGACGTTAGGTCGTGTATAGAATAGAAGCGGTGCTGCATGGCTCTCACAAACATGGCCTGTTCTCCCGATGCCATGCTCATGGTGTTGTATGTTCGTTCCGTTCCGCGGAAGTTGTTTTGCACGCTACCCGCCACCATGATGCCCAGCCGGTCGTTCCAGAAGCGGTTGCCCGCCGCTATGCCCGCGCTGAAGTTGGGTGCCGGCATCGAGTGTGCCGCTATGCGCGTTGGGCCGTTGGCGAAATCGTCGGCCGTCGCTTTATAGTTGGGTCCGAAAGCCTCGTAGGGTGCCTTGCGTGTTATGTCGGAGCGGTCAGATGACAGATACTGTCGGTCCGAGTGCATGAAATAGTCGGTCAGACCCACCGATGCGTTGGCTTGCAGCATGCGTCGGCTTGGGGCGTCCTTCATGACCATGTCGACGACACCGCCGGCAGCATCGCCCTCCATGTCGGCAGTGAGCGACTTGGCCACCACCAGACGGTCCATGAGGTCGCTGGGGAAGATGTTTAGCGGTATGTAGCGGTTCTTGTCGTCGGGACTTGGAATCTTCACGCCGTTCACCAGCGTGTAGTTGTAGCGTTTGTCCATGCCTCGCAGAATGGCGTATGACGCCTCTCCCGTCGCATCCTTCTCCATGGTCACGCCTGAGACACGTTGCAGCACGCCTGCCACGTTCATGTCTGGCGAGAGCTGTATGGTCTGTGCGCTCATGACGTTGAGCACACTTGTTGCGTTCTTCTCTTGCAGCAGGGCGCTTCTGTCGGTGCGGTTCTCCTGTCGTCCTTTGATGACCACCTCTCCGAGCGTCTTCGTGTCTTCTTCGAGCGGTATGTTGAGGCGTTTGCCGTCTTTCACGTCTACCGACACCTCCACGGTCTTGTAGGCCATATACTTGATGACGAGGGTGAATCGTCCCTCGTCGGGCATCTTGTTGAGCGTGAACGATCCGTCCAGGCCCGTTGTTGCCCACATGTCTTTCAGCTCCTTCACCGACACGACCGTGCCGATGAGTGGTTCGCCGGTGGCCTTGTCTTTCACCGTGCCGATGATGTTGCCGGCCGTCGCGGCCGTTGCTGTCATGGCTGTGACGAGAGCCACCGTCAGGGTTTTAATATTCATTATGCTGTTTTTTTCTTCCTTTTTTTCTTTTTTTTACTTAATTGAACTATAAAATCAACACCTTATTGTTTATTTGCGCTTCGCGCATGTTTTTAAACATTCTTGAGCTCCGTAGGTGCTCAGGCGCTTCGCGCTTTTTTTCAACATTAATTATCATTAATTGAACATTAATTTCCATTAATATATCGCGCTACGCGCGTATTGATTTTAAATTAATAATCCATAAATTTCTGCGCGAAGCGCATATTAATGGGAATTAATGTTCAATTAATGATAATTAATGTTCAAAAACAAACGAGTGCATAGCGCGACGTAAATAATAAAGTTTGTGAAAGTTCAATTTTCTTATTGTTTTTTCTTGCTGACCGTGTGAATCACGTTGCCCTCCTTGTCTATCATGTAGAGGAAGAGCTGCTTCTTGTCGGCAGCGATGACCGAGAAGCCCGTCTTTTCGCTACAGAACACCGTTCCGTCGATGGGCTTCACGTCGCGGGCAAGAGCGCCGGCCGAGTTGACCACATAGTCGATGTCATCGCCCTGCATCTTGATGTGCTGGAAGTCGTGTATGTGGCCACAGGCATAGATGCTCACGTTGTGGTAGCGTTGCAGCACGGGCAGCAGACAGCGTCGCAGGTCCTCCTGCTCCACGATGTTCTTCTCCGTCTGCGCGTAGATGGGGTGGTGCCCCACGACGATGACCCAGTCTTCCTTCGCGTCGCGCAGCGTGGCGTCGAGCCATTGCAACTGCGCCTCCATGTTCTGCATTCTTGCGTCGGGATAGACCTCAGGGTTGTTGCGGTAACGCTGTATGAGCGGCGTTGTGTCGACGAACACCAGCCTCACCGTTGTGCCTTTCGACGACACCACCTTATAATAATAGCGCGACGGCATCATCCATCGGCGGCTCACCTTCGAGTAGTCGATCACCGCCTGTGTGTTGCCGCGATACTCGTGGTTGCCGCACACGGGGAACCAGTTGATCAACAGCTCGGGGTGCGAGTAGATCAGCTCATAGTTGGTCATCCACAGCGGGTCGTTGACCGACTGTATGCCGTTGAAATGGTGCACATCGCCCGCGGCGATGACACATTTCGGCTTCAGCGTCTCACCCATGTGTCCCATCAGTTCGGCTATCGGCTTCTGGTCGTAATAGCCGTTACGTCCGAGGTCGTTGGCCAGATACATCGTCACGTCGCCCTTCAGCTTCTTCCAGTCGGCAGGCGTCTGTGCCGTCATCACCGTTGCGGCGCTGAGCATCAGTAGCGTCAGGGTGGTGAGCGCGAGGCTATGCAATTTGTTCTTTAATTTCATATATTTCACGTTTGTAAGTTTTTAAAGTTGACACACATGTGCTGTGCTGTCTGTCGGTTAGTGGTCATTTTTGAAAATGTCGGCAATCAGACGGCAAAAGTACGGTTTAAATGTCGAAAGTCAAAATGTTTACTTTTATTTAACATTCAGAACGCCCCACCATAGGCTTTTTCTCCTTATCTTTGCAGATAATGCAGACGCAATCTGCATATAAGAACAACCAAACCAACACCTTATTTATATATAAGAACAGTCTATTTCAGAAATAAAAAACAACAACACCATGGGCCTATTCGATTTTTTAAAAAGAGAAACCGAGTCGGATCACGACGCTGCCATCCGGCTGTATGACGAAGCCACGCAGGAGTATTCTGCCAAGCGCTATGCTGCTGCCGTGACGCTCTACGAGCAAGCGTGGAGCAAGGATCCCGATGTCAACACGTTCTTCAACCTTTCCATCTGCTATTATTATGAATGGGGCACCACCAAAAACGAGACACGCTGCTTTGAGGTGACACGTCATGCCGCCCTGAAAGGCAACTCGCAGGCCATGAACAACCTCGGATTCTTCTACAACACAGGCTATGGATGCACCGAAAACAAGGCCGAGGGCAGAAAATGGATCGAGAAGAGCGCCAAGCTGCTGAACCTTAGTGCCTGTCGCACCCTTGCACATATCTATCATGATGAGTCGGAAACCAATCCGCCTGTGTTGCACGATTGTTACACCCAACTGAAAATATGTGCCGACAAAAACTATAACGACACGCAGCAGCTCATGGCCGACTGGTTCGGACCGGTGAAGGACGACGAGTGGAAGGGCATGAGCACTATCGACATGTCAAACCGCGGCTACGACTGGATGACGGGCGGCAACGGCTTCACCAAAAATCTGGAGCTTGCCAAGCGGTGCCTGCGTGCTGCCGCCGACCGTGGCGACGGCGCGGCTTGCTGCAACCTGGGATGGTGCTATGACCAAGAGGGCAAGAGCGACAAGGCAAACGAAGTTTATCTCAAAGGTGCTAACCTCAACTGCACCACCGCCATGCTGAACCTCGCCCGCAACCTGCACAACGGGCGCGGATGGCCCAAGGACGACAGTGGCGCACGCCTCTACCTGAAGATGGCGCACGATGCTGGCGACAAACGTGGCGCAGAGCGCCTTGCCGAGTTCTTCCCCGAGGACGAGGTGCGCGAACAGTCGAAGAACATGACTCTCGACGAGATTAACAATCGCGCATGGGCTTACATGAAGGGCTTCGACGGCCAAGAGCGCGACGTGAAGAAGGCGGCGCTGTGGTTTGATGTGGCTGCCACGAAGGGCTTGGTGGCGGCGTGGTATGGCAAGGGCACCGCCATCGACGAGCAGGGCTTCTACAGCGACGCCCTCGCTGCTTACACCAAGGGTGCCGAGCAGGGCAACGCCAACTGCATGTATATCGTTGGCACACGCTATGCCGACGGCACGGGCTGCACAACCGACATGGACACGGCAAACGAATGGCTCCTCAAGGCCCATGAGGCCGGCGACCAGAGGGCCATGGACAAGATTAAGGAGCTGAACCCCACGCTGGAGCGCGACTGCAAGGTGCAGTTCATGCTCGACAACATGAGGCTCTGCGTGGAAGAGAATTTCTCTTCCGACGAGTATGATGTTGAGGCTATGGTTTATGAACTTATCAACAATGAGGACTATGAGACGGCGCGTGAGCTGACCAGACGCTGCCTCCTTGAGACCGAAGACGACCCCGACGAGCTGTCATGCCAGGAAGACATGCAGGTGTATCTCGCCCATATCTATTATGAAGACGGCGACGGCAACGACGACCTCGACTGCCCCTTCTATCGTCTGCGCCAGGCTCATCCGCTCGTGGTAGACCTTAGCTACGACTTTGAGCCTTACAGAAACGGCACCTACATGTGGCTGGCAACCCTCTTCAGCGATTTCTTCACCTATTATGAAGATGCCGAGGTCAACACGTTCCACCGCTACCGCGACTGTGCGTGGTATGGCAGACAGGCTTACAAGTATAACTTGCTCGCTGCCAAAGAGGGCTTCTACATGGCAATGTATCGCACGGCACTCTTCCTGCTTGAGGGCGAGGTGGTCAATGCCGACTATGACGAAGCCTACTCGTGGCTGGAGAAATGTAAAGACTATTGCAACGGCATGCCTCTCTACATGCTCGGCAACATGCACTATTATTCCGAATATGGACGCGAGAACAGAGTGTTGGCTCTGAAATATTATGAGGCATACAAGGAACAATATGAAGCCGACAGTTATTACAAACGCATGATAACGCAGAGCTATGCTCAGGCGTTGACCAATCTTGCTCATCTGTTGCTGCAAAAGAACACGTCGATTGCTGACAGCCGTGCGCTGTCTATGCTTGAGAAGGTGGCCTCTTCGTCGTTCCGCATTGCTGATGCGCTCTATGGCTATATGCTCTATGAGGGCCGTGGCGGAATGGTTGACCGCACGGCAGGACTCCAATACATGCGTCAGGCTGCCAACGATGGCGACCCCATGGCTGAGGATTTCTTGAGAAATTATGGCTATTGAACGGTGCATGTCTTGCACCGTTAAGGTTATAGAAACGATGTTTTAAAAAATCTCAACTATGACAACTGAAACGACAACAAACGACCATTACAGGCTTGCGTGCTCCGTGCTTGACCTCGTGGCGGAGCGCCATGAGAACGGCGTCCACGACACGCTGCCGCAGGAACAACAGGTCATGGACCTGCTGCATGCTGCCGCTAACGAGGGCTACAAGCCCGCTCTGGTGGCCGATGCTGTGCTCGCTTCCTCCAACGACTGGTCCACGATGCGCATAACACGCAACGGCCTGTTCGTCATGATGTTGGAGGAGGCGATAGATGCAGGGGCTCTCACACCCGACGACGAGGAGTCGTGGGGGTGGATACACCAGGCTTATTTTGCCAACCCCGACGCCGACCTGATGCTCGACTATGAACGTCTCTACGACTTCCTCATGACCGCTGCCGAGGCCGGCAACGAGCTTGCCCTCGACATTTTGCTCGACATCTGGCCGCCAGAGGAGGAGATTGAAGAAGATTAGGGGGCGGCTTGCACCGCGCTTCGCGTCCGTTGCTAAAGACAAAAACAATGCTTGTTGTTGCTGACTGCCTACAAACGGTGGTTTTAAAGACATTTTTAAAGACAATAGAGACAATAGAGACAATTCTTGGCGCAAAAAACGTGCTTATTTGAAATTGTGGTCATGTTGCTTTCTAAAAAAAAAAATTGTTCTTGAGCGAGATGTTGTCTTTGAGCAAAATAAAAAATTGTCCCTATTGTCTCTATTGTCTTTAACCCCCACGCAAGCAAACGGTGTTTTTCAACGGCCTGCAAGCGGTGTTTTTAAAGACAATAGAGACAATAGAGACAATTCTTGACGCAAAAAATGTGCTTATTTGAAATTGTGGTCATGTTGCTTTTAAGCAAAAATATTGTTCTTAAGCGAGATGTCGTTCTTGAGCGAGATGTTGTTCTTGAGCGAGATGTTGTCTTTGAGCGAGATGTTGTTTTTGGGCAAAATAAAAAATTGTCCCTATTGTCTCTATTGTCTTTAACCCCCACGCAAGCAA
>UQTI01000082.1 GCA_900543975.1 uncultured Prevotella sp.
AGCAACTTTTTGTTGCTCAGGTGCTTATAAAAAATATTAAATTATAGTGTTGCGGAATTAAGGGAAAACAAGAATTATTTATGATAAGCATCATTGCCGCCGTTGCCGCCAACCGCGCCATCGGCAACGACAACAAACTGATCTATTGGTTGCCTGATGACCTCAAAAGGTTTAAGGCTCTCACCACGGGCAACACCATCATCATGGGGCGACGCACCTTCGAGTCGCTACCCAAGGGCGCATTGCCCAACCGCCGCAACATCGTGCTCAGTCGCACGCAGACCTGTTTTCCAGATTGCGACGTCTACGCATCGCTTGACGAGGCATTGACTCATTGCTCGAAAGATGAGGACATATATATAATAGGTGGAGCTAGCGTTTACGAGCAGGCTCTCCCCATCGCCGACCGGCTATGCCTCACCGAGGTAGAGGACACACCCGCAAACGCCGACGCTTTCTTCCCTGCATACGACAAGGGGTGGAAGCTTGCCACAAAAGAACAGCACGAGATAGACGAACGCCACCACCAACGCTTCGCCTTCGCCGATTATGTGAGAAGAAGTGAAGAATGATGAGTGAAGAATGATGACCAAAAGCTTTTAAGCTTAAGGACAAGACGACGTAAAAGCCATAAAAAAAACGACAACAAAGAATCACCCTGTTGTCGTTTTTTATGGCTTTATTCAAAAAAATGATCAATCATCCTCATCGTCATCCTCATCGGTAGGCAAGTCTACGATGGGCAGCTGACGGTCGATGGCAGCGTTGAACGAGATAACGGTCTCGCTGCGTGACAGTCCGAGTGGCTGCAACTTGTCATGGATGATGCTCATGAGATGATGGTTGTTGAAGGCATAAATCTTGATGAACATGTCAAAGCCTCCTGTTGTATAGTGACATTCAACAACCTCTGGAATCTTTCTAAGGCCCTCAACCACATTGTCAAAATTTGCGGGATCCTTAAGGAACAGACCTATGTAGGCGCATGTCTCATAACCAATCTTTTCGGGATCGATTATAAACTGCGAACCTTTGAGAATGCCAAGGTTGGTGAGCTTCTGAATGCGCTGATGAATAGCCGCTCCACTGACATTGCAGACGCGAGCCACTTCAAGAAACGGTATTCGTGCATCGTCAGCTATGAGATGCAGAATTTTTTTGTCTAATGAATCTAAATTGTGATGTGCCATTCTGATTTTACTAATTTGGTTGCAAAGTTACATTAAATAATCCAAAATGGCAATAAATTAACCTATTTTTGTTTTAATTTATCATCATAAGCCACTATTCACCTTTTTTTTCTGCCGAATAGTTTATTCGGGAAGCCCCTCCAAGGCGTATTGCCCGTTTCACATCGTTCACAACCGCCATGCGCGTGGCACGGTCAGCTTTCACCGAAACGGTCATGCGCATCTGGTCATCGGGAGCCATACGACGTTTCTCTGTGGCCACATAATCGGCAACATCCTGAGCCGACACCAACTTGTCGTTGACCTGTATGACAGATGCTTCCTTCCCCGCGCGTCCAATATAGACATGCGTGACAGCTTGCTTTTTTGTCAGGCGTGTCAGTTCGGTGCCTTGCGGCAGAGCATATTCTACCTTGAGCGTCACCTTGCGCATGTGCGTGACAATCATAAAGAAGAAGAGCACGGTGAAGATAAGGTCGGGCAGCGACGACGTGTTAAGCGTCGGCACCTCATGTTGTCGTCTTTGTCGAATCGTCATTCTGTGTCTCCTCCTTTCGTGTCGTTATCATAGTTTTCTGCCACATGCTGCGGACAGGCATCGGTCACGGCCTTGCGCTCCGCAACACCACATTGTGCCATAGGCTTGCCATAACGACGGCGTGCCTCAGCATCGCGCACCATGGCATAGGCTGCCACCAGCTCGTTCTGCAAGGCAAAATAGCTGTCGTAGCTTGCATCGGCATCGGTCTGTATGGTTATGAGATGTCGGTTGCCCGCCTTGCGCACAAATGAGGCTATGGTGTTGCGCAACCCCTCGTAGCGTGCTGGTTTGCCGTCGACAACGAGCTTGCCGTCAGCCCCGATGACACACTGCATGATGTTGCCGCGCTGCACCTCTGCCACACTCTTCTCCTCGGTCTGTTCCACAGGCGGCAGTTGGCGCGTTATGCCCTTGTCCACATCCATCGACGTTGTCACAAGGAAGAAGATGAGGAGCATGAACGAGATGTCGGCGGTGGAAGCCGTGTTGAGGGCCGGCACGCGGTGGCGGCGACGCTTAATGAGCATTTTGTGCCTCCTTTCTGCGGCTACGCACACGTCTCACATAACCATAAGCCACAGCCACAACGGCAGCCACCAGCAGCAAGAGGGACGTGTCGACAAACATCTCTGCCACACGCAGCCATAACCCATCGGCATATTGAACACCGTTAACGCTCATCGCATCGGTGGGCGCAAGGGCAAAAGAAAGAATCATTATGCAGAACGTGCCCACGCCTACGCCCAACGCTATGCGCAAGGCCGGAACGCCGTTGACCACACCTGTGTGGCCACGCATGCGACGCAACGTTCTGTAGACCGCAAACAGGGTCACGGCAACCGCCATGAGCAGCAGCAACAGCACAAACGTTATGAGCACACCGGTCAAGAGCGGAGCGTTAAAGTCGGGGTTCTCATCGTACGGATGCTCATAGCCCACAAGAAAGAAGAGGGCATAGACAACCACGATGAGGGTCATGAGCAGGTAGAACACGCTCTGCGACACCTTCACCGCCTTCCAATGCTTTATGTCGCGCAACGACAACGAGGCAAAAGGAAACAATGCTTTAAATAAGTTTTTTTTCATCATTGTTCAATAACGCCCTGTTTGTTTAACAACGCTCCGATTGCTTGACAGCGCCCTGTTTGTTTTTCATCAGCGAGTCGAGCAGCACGATGGCACACTCCTCCATCTGCGCCGTCAGACGGTCAATCTTTGAAAGAATATAATTGTAGAACAGCTGGAGCACAAGCGCCACAATAATGCCGAAGATGGTGGTGATGAGCGCCACCTTCATGCCGGCAGCCACGATGGTGGGGTTGATGTCGCCCACGGTCTGTATCTGCTCAAACGCCATAACCATGCCTATAACCGTTCCGAGGAAGCCAAGCGAGGGAGCCATGGCTATGAACAGCGTGATCCATGAACAGCCTTTCTCAAGGTTGGCGGCCTGCACGCTGCCATACGACGCCACCGACCTCTCAATGTTGTCCATCGACTCGTCGGCACGCACCAGGCCTTGGTAGCATATCGACGCCACAGGACCGCGAGTGTTGCGGCACAGCGTCTTTGCGCCTTCAATGTCGCCCGACGCAATCTTCCCGTCAAGCGCCGCCATAAACTTGTCGGTGTCTATCTCCGACAACGTGAGGTAGATGACGCGCTCTATGCAGAACGCAAGGCCTATGACCAGAGCCAGCGCCACAAGCGACATGAACGAGGCATCGCCCTCGATAAACTTTGTCTTAAGCATCTTATGGAAGCCCGGACTCTCCACGGCTTCTATATCGTCGTCGGCTGAAGCTGCAGAAGCGGCGTTGTCAACAGCAGGTGCCACAGCCGCGCTGTCGTCTTGAGCAGTTGCAGCTGCCTTGTCGTCACCTGCCACAGAGGTGGTGTCGACCTTTGCTTCTTGCGAGAAGGCCGGGGCAAGACTCGCCATGCCGAAGAGCATAGATAAAACTATCGCGAAGCGCAAAACAATTGTTTTCATAACAATAATATCTTTTTTTTATTCAAGAATCGCTTTTTTATTCAAGAACCGCATTTCTATTCAAGAACGGCATGTCTATTCAAGAACCGCAATGCCCAATTGACAAATCAGCAATGACCAATTAAGAAAATCAGCACAGCATGTTCGTTGACAACCTGCTGTGCTGACCCTATTCTTTCTTTGTTGCGGAAAAGCGGAAAGAGGGGGATTCGAACCCCCGATTCCCTTTAGGGGAATACACGCTTTCCAGGCGTGCCTCTTCAACCACTCGAGCACCTTTCCTTACGAAGCGGATGCAAAGGTATCGCTTTTCCACTTATTTCCGCTATGCAGGTTCACTATTTAACTTATTTTACCACACTACATTTCCTCCACTCTTGGGAACACCTTCAAGGCCGTAGCGGTAGTTATGCGTGCCACCTCATCGTCGCTCACGCCGTAGCTTGCTGCGAGCGTAGAGATGACATGAGGCAAAAAGCTGCTCTCGTTGCGCTTGCCACGGAGCGGCACGGGCGCCATGTACGGACTGTCGGTCTCCAACACAATGCGGTCCAAGGGCACAACGGCGGGCAGATCCTCACGCAGATGGCTGCTCTTAAACGTAGACACGCCACCAATGCCAAGGACAAACCGCGGAAACGTCAACAGTTCGGCGGCCTCTTTCTGGTTGCCAGTGAAGCAATGGAACACACCACCCGGCAACTGGTCCTGGTAGCGGCGCATCACAGCCACCATCTCGTTTTGTGCCTTACGGCAATGGATCATGAGCGGCAGACGGGTCTCCACCGACCAGCGCACCTGCTCCTCGAAAGCCTGTAGCTGCTCGTCGGCAAACTCGCGCGACCAGTAATAGTCAAGTCCCACCTCGCCGATGGCAATGAACGGATGCTGCCCATCGAGCATCTGGCGCATCTGCTGTAGCTGTTCGCGCCAGTCGGCCTTCACCTCTTCGGGGTGCAAGCCGACCATGGGATAGGCGTAGCCCTCGTTCTCCCGACACACGCTGAGCACAGTGTCTACCGACTTCAGGTCTATGGCAGGCACAAACATGCGGCTCACGCCTGCAGCCTTGGCACGCGCTATGGTCTCTGCGCGGTCGTCATTAAACTCTTCCCCATCTATATGCGTGTGGGTGTCTATGTATTGCATCATCAGCTCTCCCGTAGTCTTAATATTTGCGTTTCATCAGTTTGTAAACATACTCTACGAGCATCTGCTTGCGGTCAGCATCAATGCTCACGGCATCAAGACATTTGAGACCCTCGTTAAAGTAGCTTTCAATCTTCTGCTCTGCCAGGCGGTCAATGCCTATAGCGTTGTAGAGACGTGTCACGGCAGCAATCTTCTCCTGCTCGTCAAACTCCTTTGCCTCAACCCATCGTGTCAGCTCAGCTTTCTGCTCCTCATCGGCACGCAAGAACGCGTTGATGAGCATGTAGGTTTTCTTGTTTGACACGATGTCGCCGCCAATGGCCTTGCCAAACACCTTGGTGTCGCCATAGACATCGAGGAAATCGTCTTGAAGCTGGAACGCCAGACCAATCTTCTCGCCAAAGCTGTAGAGACGGTCGGCATCGGCAGCGCCGGCATCGGCGAGCACGGCACCGATCTTCAGAGCGCAAGCCAACAACACGCTGGTCTTCAGACGAATCATCTCTATATACTCGTCTTCGCGCACATCCATGCGGTTCTCGAAGTCCATGTCATACTGCTGCCCCTCGCCAATCTCAAGAGCGGTCTCGGTGAAGATGTCGAGCACCTCCTTGAGCTTGTCCTGACGGCAGTCGGCCATGAGCTTATAAGCGAGCACGAGCATGCTGTCACCCGAGAGGATGGCGGTGTTGGCATCCCACTTCTTGTGCACGGTCTCATGTCCGCGGCGCAGGTCGGCGTTGTCCATGAGGTCGTCGTGGAGCAACGTGTAGTTGTGGTAGGTCTCGAGGGCGCATGCCGAACTGAGGATGCTCTGCGGATCATCCTTGAAGAGGTTATAGGCAAGAAGCATGAGGACAGGGCGCATGCGCTTGCCACCCATCGACAAGACATATTTTATTGGCTCATAGAGCGACACGGGCTTGCGGTCGAAGGGCATGTGCTGGATATAATCGTTTACGATGCCCAGAATTTCGTCTGATTTTAGCAACATCTTTTTTTGTGTGTTAAGAGTTATTGTTAAGTGTTCAATACTTAATGTTTTAGGGCTGTAGAGCTTTCACCGGATCAGCTTTTAAAAGTTTTCCTTATAGCTTAAACTCTATCGGGATGGCAAACATCGTGCGGCACGGCTTGCCGTCCTCTATGCCCGGCTTCCAGTGGGGCATGAGCTTTACCACGCGCCTTGCCTCGTTGTCGAGAAGCGGATGCACCGATTTCACAACCTTGATGTTGGCAATGCTGCCGTCGCGGTTGATGATGAAGGTGACGAGCACACGACCCTCGATCTTCTGCTTCTGCGCGGCGTAAGGATAATGGAGCGTGCGGGTGATCCATTTCATCATCTCCACCATGCCGCCCGGAAACTCGGGCAACTGCTGCACCACACGCAGCTTCAAGGGGTTCTCATCCTTGTCCACCGCCACGGGCGACAGGGCCTTGGTGGTCTCCTCATCGTCAGAGGCCTTCTCGCCGTTTGCTCCCCCCTCGCCCTCGCCTTGAGCATCGCGCAGCGTGTTTATGGTGGCGTTGCGCTCAAGCTGCTTCTTCACCTCGTCCACAACCTTCACGTTCTTAGGTGTGGGCTTGGCGGGCGCTCCCGACGGTGCTGCGGCAATCATGTCGCTACGGTCGAGGGCAGGCATGAGGTCAAGGTCCTGCATGTCGTCAAACTGTGAGGCATCGCCCGACATGGTGCCCGACGAGGTGTTAAACTCAAGGGCCACATAAAGCGTTGCGAGAGCCATCACCAACCCGAGCATGAAAAACACGGGGCGACGACTGTCAAGACTTGCCTTTTCCGACTTTTTTATTTCCACTTTTCTTTCTGTCCTTTCGTTCCACAGTCTCACCTGCCTTTTTGTCTTGCAGACAGTTCTTTCTTCAGCAAGCGGCAAAGCCTGGTGAAAACATGCGAATCTTTTGTCAATAAAACACTAAAAGAGCGTTTATCGCGTTATCTTTTAAGCATGTCGACACATGTCGACAGCATTTTCATCTACAAAATTAGCACAGATATTTTAAAAAAGCAGTAACTTTGCGAAATAAATTCGAATAAGACGAATGAAAAAGGCTATTTTAACGATTATAACCATACTTTGGGCTGTTTTGACCTCGGCACAGGAAAGTCAGACCGAATATAATTTCCTGCGCCTGCCCGTAAGCGCGCATGCTGCTGCCCTGGGTGGTGACAACATCACTATTATCGAGGACGACGAGGCTCTGATTTTCAACAACCCTGCCCTTCTCTCGTCGGTGAGCGACAAGACGATAAACCTCAACTACATGAACTACATGTCGGGGGTCAACACAGCAAGTGCCGCCTTCAACCGCGTGGTCAAGGAGAAGGCATCGTGGGCGGTGTCGGCACAGCTCATGAGCTATGGCACGATGAAGGAGATGGACGAAAACAACACGCAGACGGGCGAGTTCTCGGCAAAGGACATCGCGTTTGCAGGCTATTTCTCCTACATGCTCTCTAACCGCTTGGCGGGCGGCATAACGGCAAAGTTTATAACCTCCTACATCGGCAACTACAACTCTATAGGCATGGGCGTGGACCTCGGACTCAACTATTATGACCCTGAAAGCGACCTGTCCATCGCTCTTGTTGCAAAGAACCTCGGCGGACAGCTCAAGGCCTATAACGACACCTACGAGAACATGCCCATCGACGTGCAGCTGGGAGCATCGAAGCAGCTGACACACACACCGTTCCGCTTCTCTGCCACGCTCGTCGACCTTAACCACTGGAACTATAAGTTCATCAACCACCTTGTCTTCGGCGTGGACATCGCGCTGTCACACAACATTTGGGTGGGAGGTGGCTACAACTTCCGTCGCGCCAACGAGATGCAGATTGAGAACGGAGAGGAGAAAAGCAGCCACGGAGCGGGCCTGTCGTTCGGTGGCGGTGTGAACCTTGAGCGCTTCAAGCTCAATGTGGCATACGGGAAATATCATGTGTCGAGCTCTTCGCTGGTCATCAACGTGGCCTACTCGATATAAAAGAAAGAAAGAACAAGAACAAAAAAATATTATATAACAATGAGAAAAATAGTTATCGCGATTGACGGATTTTCGTCTTGTGGTAAAAGCACGATGGCCAAAGACTTGGCTCGGGAAGTGGGTTACATATATGTAGACACGGGCGCAATGTATCGCTCCGTAACGCTCTACGCCTTGCGCAACAACCTCTTTGACGAGGAGGGCAAGGTAAAGGAAGAGGAGCTGATCAGCAAACTTGACGACATCAACATCTGCTTCAAGCTGAACGAGCAGACAGGACGTCCCGACACCTATCTTAACGGGGAGCGCGTGGAAGACCTCATACGCTCGCTGGAGGTGTCGCAAAAGGTCAGTCCCATAGCCGCCATACCTGCCGTAAGAGAGAAGCTCGTCAAGGAGCAACAGAAGATGGGCGAAGACAAAGGCATCGTCATGGACGGCCGCGACATAGGTACCGTGGTGTTCCCTAAAGCCGAACTGAAGGTGTTTGTGACGGCCAGCGCTGAGGTGAGAGCCCAACGCCGCTATGACGAGCTGAAGGCCAAGGGCATGCCCGCTTGCTTTGACGACATCCTGAAGAACGTTCAGGAGCGCGACTACATCGACTCGCATCGCGCCACCTCGCCTCTGCGCCAGGCTGACGATGCGCTGGTGCTCGACAACAGCAACATGACCATCGCCGAACAGAAAGAATGGCTAAAAAAGGCGTTTGACAAGGCTTGTGCCGAACAATAAGCTGAGCTTGCACTAAGAATTTGTAATCTTCGCATTGCAATCTTAGCATCACAATATGCCTATTAGTTGAAAAAAAATGGGCGTTGGTTGAAGAAAATTGTCATAAATAATTCTGTTTGTTATCTTTGCATTACAAAAACAAACGAATCACGATATTTATTTCAGATTCCATATATTTAAAGTATCTAAAGATACACAAGACAGTTAGTGAGAATTAGATTATAAATTTTGAGTTAATTACTGATTTTTTGGAAAGGACGCCTTCGTGAGAAGTCGTCCTTTTTTTATGCCGTCTTTTATAGGCTCAGAGGAAAAGTACTGGGGATGTTTTTTTGTTTCATAGTATTTTGTATCTT
>UQTI01000083.1 GCA_900543975.1 uncultured Prevotella sp.
TTTACATATGTTTCCGATAACTTCACGCATCTCCCATTTACAAAGGATTTTTTGCTGCTGCGCAGGCCGCGGTTGAAGATTAAAACGCAAACGACCAAAATTAACTAAAAAAGGGTAAGTCTTAGATTTAAAGACTTACCCTTTTTGGTTAATTATTTATTGTACGGATTTTGGAACACCATATCTCTTGGAATATAAAAAGTTTCAACACAAATCTCTCGAATTAAACGAATCTTTACAATAGGCTGAATTATGATATCAATAATAATATTATTCGAGAGATTTGTGTTTAAAAAGATCTGTGTGTTATTTAGCCTTTATCACAAATTTGAATTCGCGATCGGCGTAAGGCATGCGATACGTTTCTAAAGGTTTGGCACCCCAACTGTCAATGCAACCCAAACCACATTGGCGTTGCTGAACGTGAACCTGAGTGAGGTCTTTCTCAACCAAATCGCCGCTGTGCTGACCCCATGCGTGTTCCTTGACATCGCCAGAATCAAGGTCGGCAACAGAGTAAGGAACAGCGCTACACTCGATAGGAGCAAAGCCCTCGAACGTCAGACCCTTGCCTGTTGAGGGGTTGAAGACAGAAAAGAAGCGGATGTCGAAATGGTTGCCGCTCTCCTGCGGACGAACATAAGGATAATATTCGTCCTTTACATTTGCCTCATACTTGCCGATGAATGCCGATGAGTGGCGGTCAACATAACACTCCTCAGGACCACGACCATAATACTCGATCTTTGAGAAAGAGGCAGGCAGGTCAATCACCATTCCGTAACGGAACAACTCGGGCACCTTGGCTGTTTTGTCTGTAGTCATCTTCTCGGTAAGGGTCAGCTGGCCAGAACCGTTGATGCAGTAACGCAACTGTAGTTCTGCCTTTACCTTCTCCATGGCGAAGGTGGCTGTAAGCACCACGCTATCCTTCTTCTCAATCTTTTCAAAGGCCTTAAGCTTCATAACAGGGTTTCTCCACACGTTCATCTGCAGGGGCATGGAAGCACCATAGTCGTTGTCGGTAGGAGCACGCCAAAACTCGGGTCTTATACTCTCTCTAAACTTGAGAACGGGCTCGCCATCCACGTCAAGATAGTCGATCAGACCAGTCAGCTTGCCCACGGTCACAATCAGACGGTCTGCCGAAACCTTGACATAGCTGTTGGTCTCTTCCACCTCAAGGTTGCTTGCAAGCTGTTTTGCGGTCTTTGCAGAAGCTTTTTTCTTTGCCTCCTTAGACGATTCATGCTTGGCGGAAGCCGCCTGAGAAGCGATCTCCTGAGCTTTGGAAACCTTGTCGAAGCAATAGGCACTAACCACAAACTGCTGGCGCGCCAAGACCTGTCCCTTGTCGACAAGCGGCTCAGAACCGTCGCTAGCGAAAGCGAAGTTGACAGTAATCTCCTTGTCGCCGTTTTTTGATTTTGCTTCGGCAATGGCGTTCTTCAGAGCTTCACATGCGATTTGCTTTGTTGTTTGGGGAGCAATGCCTTTGGTGTCTTCTATAACGACCTTTGCCTGCTCTACGCCGTTTGCAAAGATTGTAGCTGTGAGCGAGAGGTTGTCGAGAGTCTTGAAGAAGTTCTCGTTGTAGATGGCTAGCGCTCCTGTGTTTTCATCAAACTGCTTTATCCACACGTTCTGATGCCAATACTGTATTTCGTAAGCATGAGGATTAAGACGTCGGTCGGGAGCAATAATGCCATTACAATTGAAGTTATAATCGCTTGCAGGATAACGGCCGTAGTCGCCACCATAGGTAAAAATCTCCTTTCCCGTGATTGGACTCTTGTCACGAAGACCCTGGTCTACAAAGTCCCAAATGTAGCCACCCTGATATTTAGGATACTTGCGTATGAGGTCCCAATACTCCTTGAACGCGCCCTCAGAGTTGCCCATGGCGTGAGCATACTCACATTGGATGTAAGGTTTCACGGCGTCGCTTTTACTGTATCTTTCACACTCCTTATAATCCATGTACATGGGACAATGGATGTCGGTCTTGCTGTCGTATCCGCCACGTTCATACTGCACGGGGCGGGTCTTGTCAACAGCCTTTACCCAGTCGTAAGCCTTCTCAAAGTTAATGCCGTAGCCCGACTCGTTGCCAAGGCTCCACACGATGATTGACGGATGGTTTATGAACGACTTTACGTTGCCCTCGTTGCGCTCTATGTGGGGAAGCAGATACTCGGGAAATTTGGAAAGCGATTTCTCCTCATAACCCATGCCGTGTGACTCAAGGTTTGCTTCTGCCGTTAGGTAGATTCCATACTCGTCGCAGAGATCGTACCAACGCGGGTCGTCAGGATAGTGGCATGTGCGCACGGCGTTGATGTTGAGCTGCTTCATGATCTTTATGTCCTGGATCATGCGCTCCACGCTCACCACATAACCTCCGTCTGGGTCTATCTCGTGGCGGTTTGCACCCTTTATGAGGATGGGCTGTCCATTGACCAAGAGTTGTGCGTTCTTGATTTCTACCGTGCGGAAGCCCACCTTTTGTGGGATGACCTCAAGCACGCCCTGCTTGTTCTTCAAAGTCACATATGCCTTGTAAAGATAAGGTGTCTCGGCGGTCCATGCCTTGACGTTAGGCAACTTTATGGTTCCTTGTGCTCCTGTAGATTCTGCCACGAGCTTGCCGTCTTTGTCGCAGAGCTTCATAGCAACGTCGGCCTTGCCGCCCTTAAGCGCCACGTCGTAGTGTAGCACGCCGTCCTTATATTGGTTCTCCAAGCCAGCATCGAGACGAATGTCGGCTGCGTGAACCTTAGGGCGCGAATAGAGATAAACCTCACGGGCAATGCCTGTTAAGCGCCAGAAGTCCTGGTCCTCAAAATAAGAGCCGTCGCACCAACGCATGACCTGCATGGCGATGAGGTTTTTGCCAGGCTTAAGATATTTTGAGATGTTAAACTCGGCTGCAATCTTGCTGTCCTCGCTGTAGCCCACAAACTTGCCGTTCACCCACAGGGTGAGATTGCTTGTTGCCGAGCCCACATGGAAGAACACGTCCCTACCCTTCCAGTTGGCTGGCAGGTCGAACGAGCGTCGGTAAGAGCCTGTATAGTTGTTTAGTTCGCTGATATAAGGAGGGTTGGGATCAAACTGTGTGGCCCATGCGTAGCCCACATTTTTATATGTGGCATCGCCAAAGCCGTTGAGCTCGAAGAGTCCCGGCACAGGAAAATCGGTCCATGACGAGTCGTCATAGTTGGCAGCAAAAAAATTGGCTGGCCTTTTGTTGTGGTCTTTTACAAAATTAAACTTCCACATGCCCTCCATCGAGAGATAGTTGGCAGAGCCTTTCTTCTCAAAGCTTTGAGCTTTGTCTTGGGTCTCATAGGCAAAGAAAGCTGCGCGTCGCGGTTCACGGTTCTGCTCGTTCACATCGACATTGTGCCATCGGCTCGCATCTTGCGCCAAGGCTGTGCCCTGACTGCTGAGAGCTAACGCTCCTAAAAGGGCGAGATATAAGAATTTAGGTTGTTTCATTTCGTGTTTTGAAAATCTTCTTTTGGGGTTATTATAAAAGTTCCGCACCATGCTATATAAATTCTTTCGCTTTTATGCTTCAGTTTTTTTTAACATAGTGCGGAACAGTTGTTAATTTAGTTTAGTGGAACAGTTGGTTATCTGCGATCTTGACAAACTTCTCTGTGTTGTCCTTGCGCAGTTGGATATTCAGTTCGTTCCACCATGCAGGCCATCCGCCTGTAATGTTGGCAACGAAGATAAACTTTACAGGATGCAAGCCCTTTGCAAGAGCCACGCAGCTGTCGTGGTGCGAGATGCTCTTTACCTCGTTAGAGTTGTCGATGACCAGCTTGCTGTCAATCCACACCTGGTCTGTGCGCGATGAAACATAATAAACTCCATCCTCTGGCACGTTGATGTAGCCTTCGGCAATTGCAGCATATCCGTTTTCACCACGCAGGGTGTGACCGTCGTCAGCCTGCTTGATCTTCATGCCGTCAAAGTTGTTGATTATTGATGTTTCCCAAGCGTCGTCGGTCCATTGTAGTTCGAGCACATTATTAAAATGGCCCCTTATGCGCTTCATGGCCAGACCGGGTTTCACATCCTTCACCTCCACGGCAGGAGCGTAGGTCTGCTTCTCTACCTGAATGGTTCTGATCTTACTCATCTTGCCCGAGGGCAGCACGGTAGCGATGTTTAAGACGCAGTTGTTAGACACCTTGATAGGCTCCGTGTAAACTGTCGACTGGGGTGTGGGAGTTGTTCCGTCGAGCGTGTAAACCATTTTCATGGGGCGCGATGTGGTGAATGTTACGGTTGTGTCTTTCACAATAACCACCTTGTCACAGGATCCAAGAGGCTGCTCGGGCAGAGGCATATGATAGTTGATGTGACGCTTGTCGAGGCGCACAAGGTTAGCATCAACGCGCTTGCTGAAGTTGGCAAAATCCTTACGGTTCAGTGGTGACCAAGCCACCTCAGAGAGAGCGAGCGAGCGTGGATACATCATATACTCCATCTTGGCGTTCGAATACATGTACTCTGACCAGTTGTTGCATTGCACACCCAAGACGTGCTTTTCAAGACCAGCCTCACGAATGACCTCTGGTACGGGGTCAAAGGCATAGGTCTTTGATAGGTAAGCAGGGTTGCTCGGAATGGTCAACGGTTCAATGCGCGGATCGCCCTGATAGTGGTCAAGATACAGACCTCCAGAACCGGGAGTCATGATCACGTCGTGTCCCTGCTTGGCAGCCTCTATGCCGCCGTCAATGCCGCGCCACGACATCACGGTAGCGTTCTCGCTCAGACCGCCTTCCAGAATCTCGTCCCAACCGATAATCTTCTTGCCATATTTGTCCAGCATCTTCTCCACGCGCTTTATGACGTAGCTCTGCAGACGCTCCTCTGAAGTGTGTTTGCCGTCGCCCTGAAGGTGCTCGTCGGCTATGCGCTTCTGACAGGTGGAACAGTTTTTCCAACTTGTCTTCGGGCACTCGTCGCCGCCAATATGGAAATAGGTTCCTGGGAAGAGGGGAACCATTTCTTTAAAGATGTCGTCCAAGAAATTGAACATCAGTTCCTTACCAGGACACATAACAATGTCTTCAACACCCCACACGGTACGCAAAGTCCACTGTTCCCCCTTGCATGAGAGCTCAGGATAAGCAGCGATGGCAGCCATCATGTGGCCAGGCAAATCAACCTCAGGAATGACCGTTACATAACGTTTGGCAGCATAAGCCACAATATCTTTGATTTGCTCCTGTGTGTAGAAGCCGCCATAGACCTTTCCATCGCCCTCTTTGCGCCAGCTACCTATCGATGTGAGTTTAGGATATTTCTTTATCTCTATACGCCAACCTTGGTCTTCGGTAAGATGGAAGTGCATGGTGTTAACCTTAAGCGATGCCATAAGGTCAATCTGCTTCTTCACATTCTCGGCGGTAATGAAATGGCGGCATGGATCGAGATGGAATCCGCGGTAGCCGAAGCGGGGGTAATCGTCGATGTCGCAACATTGTGCTACCCATTTTACGCCCTTGGCCACGCTCTCACTCTCCACCTCAGCAGGCAGAAGTTGCAGGAAGGTCTGCATTCCATAGAAGGCACCCTTGCCAGTCTTTGCCTTTATCGTCACGCCCTTTGGTGTTACCTGTAGACGGTATCCCTCGTCGTTCATCTTCATCGACGGGTTGATAACGATGTTTACCGTACCTTTCTTAACACCCATACTCACCTCGCAACCTGTCGAGGTTTTGAGCTTGTTGGCCAGATATTGTGCAATGGCTTTTCCTTCGTCTGTGTTGTAAGCCATGCTTACATTTGAAGGAAGTGAGAATTCGCCCTTCTGCTGTGTAAGCTTCACAGGCGTTGGAATTACGTTGATGTCGGCAGCAAACGAGCTCATGGGGCTCATGCCCATGGTGGCCATTAAAGCCACTGCCGGCAAGAGGTTTTTAAAGTGTTTCATACTGTTATTATTGAAATTGGTTTTAATTAATTGTTCTATGTTGTTATGTTGTAGAATGTTTATTAATTCATTATAAAATATTTTTATAATTTCTTTTATTAGTAATAGTTTTATATTAAAATATTTTAGTTGCAAAGTTATAGCTTTTATCTGTAAAACAATCGTTTTGTAGGTTAATTTATCTAAATTCATGGATTTATAGTGTTTTATACTTTACATTCTGTACATAAAACTCCTTACATGATGATGATCTGTAATTAAGAGCTGCTTATTATAATAGGTATACGAGCAAAAAGTAGGGTAAAGAACGAGCAAAATGAATAGAAAATGCATACATAACAATATATTTAAAATTTATTAACACAAAAATCCTTGTAGGTTATTAAAATAATTATACCTTTGCCAACGTAAAAAACTTAATTATGAAAGAAGATATTCTAAAATATATTAATATGATAACTAAAAAAGCTACAATGCCTAAGCGCATATTGGAACATTTTATATTAATGGGCACTTCCACAGTCTCGGACATTGCCAAAAATATAGATGTAAGTCTTCCAACCGCAGCAGCAGCTTTAAACGATCTTATGGTCCATGGTCTGGTTAAGGAAGTTGGAAAGAAAGAAACCTCTACTGGGCGCATACCGATGCTCTACGATCTCAATCCCAAGGCTGGCTATTTTATAGGAGCCAACCCAGAGATGAGCCATCTTGCCCTCACAGCAACCGATTTCTGCGGCCACCCTATAGTGGATAAGACCAGCGTGCCTTACCACTATGAGAACACTGTCGACAACCTTGAGCAGATGGGACAGATTCTGAACCAGTTTATAGACAGTCTGCCAGTTAAGCGCGAGGATATTTTGAACGTCTGTGTAAACATTGCAGAGCGCGTGAACGCTCATGAGGGTAAGACCTACACTATCTTCTCTTTTAACGACGAGCCTTTGACCGACCGCATATCTAAGATGATCGACCTACCAGTCTGCATAGAGAACGATACACGAAGCATGACTTATGCCGAGTTTATAAAAGGCAGTTGCCGAGGCTTGAAAGACGTGATTTTTGTGAACGTATGCTGGGGAATAGGCATTGGAATAATAATTGACGGCAAGCTCTATTATGGCAAGTCGGGCTACTCGGGCGAGTTTGGCCATAACCCTGCTTACAACAATAATATCATCTGTCATTGTGGCAAGATAGGCTGCATTGAGACCGAAACCTCAGGACGCGCTCTTAAACGCAAGCTGACAGAAGCTCTGCTGCAAGGCAAACAGTCGGTTCTTTCCGACAAAGTTGTTAATCGTCATGAAGAGTTAACTTTTAAAGATGTGCTCGATGCCATAGAAAAAGAAGATGTTTTAAGTCTTGCAACCCTGCAACAGGTGGCCGATGAGCTCGGTAAACAGTTGGCAAGCATGATAAACGTCTTCAATCCTGAGATGTTGGTCATTGGTGGTGAGCTCTCTGTGACAGGCGATTATCTGACCCTTCCAGTGAGAATGGGTATCAAACGCTACTCGCTGAACATCATGAACGAAGACTCAAAGGTTGTGACTTCAACGCTTACCGACAAGGCTGGCGTGTTAGGAGCATGCCTGATGGCGCGTTACAGACTGATCTGTAAATGAGAGCGTGAACCAATCCCGACACGAAACTCCGAAATAAAAAGAACATAAACTTAAAAACAACTGTAGTAAATCTGTCAACAACATGCTTTACCTGAAGGAAACAAAAAACATTTAAGCTAAGTGATACGAAACAAAAATTCCTAATGGCGAAGACAACTTAAAAGAAAAAACAAGTTTTAAACTATTAGAAGGTTAAAAGCTATTTAAAGGTTTAAGCTATTTTAAAATGTGACAAGCGTATTCTTCGGCTCGACAAGGCGAAGGAAAAACTCTTCTTGAAAAGAAGATACGAAGCTTCAGAACAAAGTCGAAGCCGAAGATGCGCGACTGTCACAAGCTTGTTGTGTGCCTAAAAACACGCAACCATAGCTGACCAAGACCATAATGAAATGACAACAAACAACTATATAATAAACATCCCAGTTCCTATCGCAGAAGCAAATTCGAAGAAACAAACGAAGCTAAAGCAACAAAACATTCGAAGAGGCTTATCCGAAATCTAAAAATAAGGAAATAACCATTTTAATAAACAACTATAGTAAAACAACAAAAACCTATGAACAAAAGAGTGAATCTTTATTTCGCGGCTCTCTTGGGCGCCATGTCGCCTATATGTGCCGTTCCAGCGTTGGCAAGCCACAGCATTATTGCTACCGCTATGCAGCAAGACAATTCTTGCACAGGTAAAGTTCTTGACGCAACAGGCGAGCCCCTTATCGGCGCTACCATTCGTGTGGAAGGACAATCTGGCGGTACGGTGACCGACATCGACGGCAACTTCAAGCTTGCCAATGTGTCTAAGGGGGCAAAGCTGACAATCTCTTCTATCGGCTTCAAGACCAAAACAATCACATGGACAGGCGCGCCTCTTAACATCACTATGGAGGACGACGCAAGCATGCTCGAAGAAACAATCGTCATTGGTTACGGTACTGTAAAGAAGGCCGACTTGGCAGGATCGGTTTCCGTGATGGACAGCAAGAGCTTCAAGGACCAGCCCGTGGCTCGCGTTGAGGACGCGCTGAACGGCCGTATGTCAGGTGTGCAGGTCACATCTTCAGGTGTGCCTGGTGGTGCTATGAAGATTCGTGTGCGTGGTGCCAGCTCGGTAAACAAGAGCAACGACCCGCTGTATGTTGTTGACGGTATCGTGCGCGAGACAGGCCTTGAGGGCATCAACCCTGAAGACATTCAGAGCATTCAGGTGCTTAAAGACGCCTCTTCAACCGCCATCTATGGTGCTCGTGGTGCCAATGGCGTTGTGATGGTGCAGACCAAGACGGGTAAGGTTGGCGCTACACAGGTAACGTTTGATGCTTCGCTCGGCTTCTCTAACGCTTATCACCTGC
>UQTI01000084.1 GCA_900543975.1 uncultured Prevotella sp.
GAGGACTACTTAGATAGGCTGTTGACGGGAAGTTCAATTTGATGCGTCTGCCCTGCCGACCGAAACGCGACGACTTTCAAATAATTCTTACATCACTTTTGGGCTTTAAAGGTCTTGTAGAACGGGCGTTTTGAGCTTGTTTACATAAAAATTAGGGCGAACGCATAATGTTGCGTCCGCCCTAATTCTGTTTATCCGCCATTTAAGACCTTTGTTTTTCCCTTATTGGCTTTATCCTTTTTTACTCGTTTCTACCCATTCCCCTTCTTGCTTTTTTTCCTTTTTATTTTTTTACCTTTAAAAAAGGGCAATTGGATTTTTCACTTTTCACTTTTCACTTTTCACTTTTCACTTTTCACTCTTCACTTAATATCTCCTCCATCCCCTTACGTCTCTTTTCGTTTCGTGGGCAGTCGGGAGCGATATGTCCGATCGGAATGATGGCCACAGCCTCAAGGTTAGGTTCAGGGAACAGTTCGCGCATCACCGCAGGGTCGAAGTTGCACACCCAGCAGGTGCCCAGTCCGCGTTCCGTAGCGGCGAGACACAGGTGCTCTGTTGCTATTGCCACATCAATGTCGCCGTGAGCCTTGCTGTCGTAGCTGCGCGTCCAGCATGCGCTGTTGTCTTTTAAGCACACAATGTAGAGAGGAGCCGTGTGGAACCACTCGCGGTCGTAGGCCATTTGCAGCTTGGCTTTAGCCTCCTCGCTGCGCACGATGACAAACTGCCACGGTTGCTTGTTCACCGCCGACGGTGCCATGCGCACACACTCCATTATGTAATCAAGATCCTCCTTGCTCACAGGCTCGGCTGTATATTTGCGTGCCGAGAAACGCTTTTTTGAAAGTTCAAGTATGTTCATAATAAAACTTATTTGTTTCGATAGGCGAGGGGAGACATTCCCGACTGCTGCTTGAAGAAGTTGGTCAGTGCACTTTGGTCGCTGAAGCTCAGACTATGCGCATACCACACCTTGCAACGTCAAAACTGTCACGCTGCAAAATTAGTCATTTCTCCAATAATTTGTTTTTAAATTTTCGACAATTATTTGTAAAAGACAAAATAGGGGCCGAATTTCTTAAAAAAAAACTTATAATGCGGGCTTTGCAACCGAGTTGCAAAATAAAAGTGTTATTTTTGCAATGTGAAATTATCTGTACGCAAAAATCTGTCGGTGCTGGCGTTGGTTCTGTTCCTTGTGCTGGTGCTCTTCCCCCATCATCACCACGATGGTGGCGCGTTTTGCGTATCGGTAAAACTGTGCCAGAAAGACGGGCGCGTGAACGATGAACACACGCACCATTGCCACAACCCAAAGCTCGACCAGCATCATCTCTTTGTGACTGTGGGGCAGAAAGAACTTCACGCCTTGCATATTCTTGACGGCGGCGACAGTTTCCTTGGTGGTGGCTTTGGAGGCTTCGGCCCGTTTCTTCCTTGCGGTTTTTGGAAGGGCAACAGTTGCGCCCTTTCTCTTTACGCGTCTGTAGGCAGAACCCTCTTTGCTTCTGTTCCTGTGGCGCTTCTTGCTTGCTGCCATGGTAAGCATTGGAAAAGGCGTGGTCCCCCGACCGTTCAATAGTTTTTCTTTTTTTTATTACACTTTTTTCTATCGGGTTATTGTTCAGCAAAAGCCCGGTACAAGCTTACTGTCTTAAAAAAACTGTAACCGGACGGTTTGAAAATTTTGAAACAGAACCGATTTAAAAAATCAGCAACAAGACCAAAACACAATGATTATCAGATATTTTAATGTGCTCATGGCTGCTCTTGCGGTCATGACAATGGTCTCATGTCATGGTGCCGCATCGGGCCACGACCACGACCACGAGGGCGATGAGGCCGTAAACGAGAAAAACCATGACGACGAGGGTCACGCCCACGAAGCCGACGAGCACGATGCTCACGGCGAAGAAACCGACGACATCCATTTCACCGAAGCGCAGGCCAAAGCCTGCTGTCTGACGGTGCAGACGCTCACACCTTCGCCCTTTGCCGAGGTGGTGCATGTGAGCGGACGGGTGCTCCCGGCACAGGGAGCAGAGGCCACGGTCACAGCTACCATGGCGGGCATCGTGGCGTTCACGGGCAAGAGCATGACCGAGGGAGCTGCCGTGAGCGCTGGCACAACCCTCTTTGTTGTCGACGCCAAGAGCATGGCCGACGGCAACCCTGCTGCCGTGGCGCAGAGCGAGGTGAAGGCTGCACGGCTGGCTTATGAACGTGCCAAGAAGCTGGCTGCCGACAACATCGTCTCACAACGCGAGCTGGAAGAAGCGCGTCAGCGCTTCGAGGCTGCCAAGGCCACAGCCAAGAGCCTCGGGTCGGCAGCACAGCGACGTGGCGTTGCCACACCCATTGGCGGCTACATCAAGAACCTGCTCGTCAAGCCGGGCGACTATGTGACGGCAGGACAGCCGCTTGCCACCGTAACACAGAGCCGACGGGTGCAGCTTCGCGCCGACGTGCCTGAACGTTTCTACACCATGCTGCCGCGCATCGTAACGGCCAACTTCCGCATGGCCTACGACAGCGAGAACCGTGTCTATTCGATAAAGGAGCTTGGCGGACGACTGGTGTCGAAGGGCAAGGCCTCTGACACCGACGACCATTTTGTGCCCGTGATCTTCGAGTTCAACAACACCGGCGACATCGTGGCTGGCAGCTTTGCCGAGGTCTATCTTCAGGGAGCGCAGCGCAACGGTGTGCTGGCGGTTCCCTCTGAGGCTGTGACCGAGGCGCAAGGGCTCTTTTTTGTTTATGTTAAGACCGCTGCCGACATCTACCGCCGCGTCGAGGTCAAGACGGGTGCCACCGACGGACGCCGCATAGAGATTCTCTCCGGTCTTAAGGCTGGCGACAAGGTGGTGGCACACGGAGCCACACAGGTGCGTCTGGCCGCCAGCGCAAGCGTGGTGCCTGAGGGGCATCATCATTAAGTTGACGAGTTGACAAGGAAATTTGTCCATTCGCTCGGCTTTGCCGCTTGTATTAGCAAGAACTTCACGAGCGAAGCGAGTTATCTTCCTATAACTTCCAATAATTTCTTTCGCTTGCGAAATTAAAAAAAATAGAAACAAAACATTCAGAAATCGTGTTAAACAAGATAATTTCTTTTTCGTTGCACAACCGCCCGGTCATTCTGTTCTTCTGCGTGCTGCTCATGATCGTGGGCATCTGGACGGCGTGCAAGATGGAGGTTGATGTCTTCCCCGACCTCAATGCTCCAACCGTGGTGGTCATGACCGAGGCACAGGGCATGGCATCTGAAGAGGTGGAACGCCTCGTGACCTTCCCCATAGAGACCGCCGTCAACGGTGCCACCGACGTGCGCCGCGTGAGGTCTTCATCAACAACAGGCTTCTCGGTGGTGTGGGTAGAGTTCGACTGGGGTACCGACATCTACCGCGACCGACAGATCGTGTCGGAGAAGTTGGCAACCATCGGCGATGCCTTGCCACAAGGGGTGGGGCAGCCCACGCTCGGACCGCAGTCGAGCATCCTCGGCGAGGTCATGTTCATAGGCCTCACAGCCGACAGCACCTCCATGGGCGACCTGCGCACGCTCGCCGACTGGACCGTTCGTCCGCAGCTCCTCGCCACGGGTGGCGTGGCTCAGGTCACGGTCATGGGCGGCGACATCATGGAATATCAGATACGCATTCATCCTGAGCGCATGCGCCATTATGGTGTGACGCTCACACAGGTCATGGATGCCACGCGCAACATGAATCGCAACGCCTCGGGTGGCGTGCTCTATGAGCGCGGCAACGAGTATATTGTGCGCGGCGTGCTCACCACCGCCAACACCGAGCTTCTCGGACAGGCGGTCGTGGCAACCACAGCCAAGGGACAGCCTGTGGTGCTTGCCGATGTTGCCGACGTCGAGATGGGCGTGAAGAGTCCGAAGATGGGCTTGGCTTCTGTCTCGGGCAAGCCTGCCGTCCTGCTGACCGTCACCAAGCAGCCGTCGACGAGCACGCTTGAGCTCACCGGGAAGCTCGATGAGGTGGTGGAGCAGATGCGGTCGGCGCTGCCCAAGGACGTGAAGGTGAACACGCAGCTCTATCGTCAGCAAAACTTTATCGACTCTTCCATCTCCAACATCAAGAAGTCGCTTGTCGAGGGAGGCATCTTCGTGGTGCTCGTGCTCTTCATCTTCCTCATGAACGCCCGCACAACCGTCATCTCGCTTGTCACCATCCCGCTCTCGCTGCTCATCACCATGCTTGTGCTCCACGTCATGGGGCTCACCATCAACACCATGAGCATCGGCGGCATGGCCATAGCCATCGGCTCGCTTGTCGACGATGCCATTGTCGACGTTGAGAACGTGTTTAAGCGGCTGCGCCAGAACGCCCGTCTGCCCAAGGAGCAACGGCAGGGCAAGCTCGACGTGATCTTCCATGCCTCTCGCGAGGTGCGCATGCCGATCCTCAACTCCACCCTCATCATCGTGGTGAGCTTCGTGCCTCTGTTCTTCCTCTCGGGGCTCGAAGGCCGAATGTTGGCACCTCTGGGCGTGAGCTTCATCGTGTCGCTCTTCGCCTCTACCGTCGTGGCTCTCACACTCACACCCGTGCTCTGCTCTTATCTGCTTAAGGACGGCGGAGAAAGTGAAGAGGGAAGAGTGAAGAGTGAAGAATTCAATGGCTTGAGCCTTGGAAGTGAAGAGGGAAGAGTGAAGAGTGAAGAATTCAATAGCTTGAGCCTTGAAAGTGAAGAGGGAAGAGTGAAGAGTGAAGAATTCAATGGCGACAGCCCTCATGGGGCGGGCTCTCAGGAGCCGCGGTGGGTGCGTGCCATGAAGGTGCGCTATGAGCAGCTGCTCATGCATGTGCTCGACGGTCCCAAGCGTGTCATCCTCATCGCCACAGGCGTGCTGGTGGTTCTCACGCTCGTGCTCTTCTTCAACCTCGGCCGTTCCTTCCTGCCGCCCTTCAACGAGGGGTCGTTCACCATCAACGTGAGCACGCTCCCTGGCGTGTCGTTCGAGGAGAGCGACCGCATGGGTGAGCAGGCAGAGCGTCTGCTGCTTCAGGTGCCCGAGGTCAAGGACGTGGCGCGTAAGACAGGACGTGCTGAGCTCGACGAGCATGCGCTGGGCGTGAACACCAGCGAGATGGAGGTGCCCTTCGAACTTAAAGACCGGAGCAAGGAAGAGGTGATGGCCGACATACGCTCCAAGTTGCGCACGCTCCCCGGTGTGAACGTTGAGATCGGGCAGCCCATCTCTCACCGCATCGACGCCATGCTCTCGGGCACCAAGGCGGGCATTGCCATCAAGGTGTTTGGTCCCGACCTCACCACGCTCCATTCAATAGGCCTGCAGATACAACAGGCCACACGCTCCATCGACGGCGTGACTGACCTTAACGTGGAGCAACAGGTGGAGCGTCCGCAGCTTGTCATCCGTCCGCGCCGCCTGCTCCTCGCCAGCAACGGCATAACGCTGCCTCAGTTTGCCGCTTACGTCAACGCCGCCTTGGGTGGCGAGGTGGTGAGTCAGGTGCAGGACGGCGGCAAGACCTTCGACCTTACCGTGCGCATGGCCGATGAAGACATCAACTCTATCGACCACATACGCAACATGCTCATCGACACAGCCGACGGCCGACAGGTGTGTCTCTCCGATGTTGCCGACATCTTCTCTTCTGCCGGTCCCAACACCATCAGCCGTGAGAACGCGCAGCGCAAGCTCGTGGTCTCGGCCAACGCTCAGGGACGCGACCTGCGCAGCGTGGTCAACGACATGCGGCAGAGCATAGAGACAAACGTCAAGCTGCCCGACGGCTACCGCGTAGAGTATGGCGGACAGTTTGAGAGCGAGGCATCGGCTTCGCGTCTGCTCCTCGGCCTCTCGGTGGTGAGCATTGTCGTCATCTTGCTGCTGCTCTACCTCCAGTTTCGCTCGTGGAAGCAGAGCGTGGTGGTGCTCCTCAACCTGCCTCTTGCCCTCATTGGCGGCGTGCTCGCCCTTGTGGTGACGGGTGGCGTGGTGAGCATTCCTGCCATCATCGGCTTCATCTCGCTCTTCGGAATGGCCACCCGCGGCGGCATGCTGCTTGTCGACCGTTACAACGAGCTGGCGCGTCACGGTCTGTCGCGTCGCGAGGTGGTGCTGCGTGGCTCGCTCGACCGTCTGCTCCCCATCCTCATGACGGCTCTCAGCTCGGGTCTCGCACTCATTCCCTTGGCACTCGGCAGCAGCTTGCCCGGCAACGAGATCCAGAGCCCCATGGCGCAGGTCATGCTCGGCGGTCTGCTCACCAGCACCCTGCTCAACCTCATCATCGTGCCGCTCATGGCACCGCTGAAGGTTAAGGAAACTGGCGATTGATGATGAGCATCTGCTTATTTTTTGCGCTTCGCGCATTTTTAAACATTAATTTCCATTAATTGAACATTCTTGCGCTCCGTAGCTGCTCAGGCGCTTCGCGCATTTTTAAACATTAATTTCCATTAATTGAACATTCTTGCGCTCCGTAGGTGCTCAGGCGCTTCGCGGAGTATGAACATCAATTTTTCCGCGCGAAGCGCGTATTAATGATAATTAATGGGTCATTAATGAAAATTAATGTTTAAAACAACACGAGCGCGAAGCGCGACGTAAATAAGACGTAAATAATAAACTTTGCGAAAGTTCAGTTAAAGACAAAAAACAAAGAATTGTTAAAGACGAAAAAAGATGAAGAAAAATATGACATGGGCACGAAACGGCGTGCTCTTCATGGCTCTCTCTCTATGCGCCCTCACAACGGGGGCGCAGGAGGCCGATAAGCAATCGGCGCAGGAGGCCGAAAAAGAAAGATCGGCGCAGGAGGCCGAGCCGACAACGTTTGGCGTGTGGACAGCGCAGATGCAGACCATTGCTCGCAACAACGCCTCTTTGCGCGCCCTCCACAGCTCGCTTGAGGCCACGCGCTTGGCCAACGGTGCCGACAATGCCTTGCCCGACCCCGAGGCAGAGGTGGCTTACATGTTTGGCAGTCCGAAGGGGGTGCCTAACCGCACCAACGTGGCTGTGACGCAGACCCTCCCCTGGGGCGTGCTCACAGGCCACCGCTCGCGCCTGTCGAAGGCTGCCAACTCGTCGGCGGCTGCCACCTACCGCGTGGCCTTTCAGCGGGTCATGGGCGAGGCCGATGCTGCTCTCGTGAGCATGGTCCATCTTAACCGCTTGTGCCGCGAACTGGAGAGCCGTCTTGCTCAGGCACGTGACATCGCCTCGATGTATGAGAAGAAATTTAAGGATGGCGACATCAGCATCGTTGAGCTCAACAAGGTGCGGCTCAACGCGTCTGTGGCTGAGGCCGAGCTGCAACGTGCTAAGGCCGACCGCCATGCCGCCGGGCAGACGCTTCAAGCTCTTAACGGCGGACAGCCGCTCGCCGTCGCCGACACCCTTTACCCCGTGGCCGCGGCGCTGCCGCCGCTTGACGTGCTGAAGGCGGACCTCGCGCGCAGCGCAGCCGTGACACAGGCTGAGGCATCGGTGACTGAGAGCGAGGCCGCCATAAAGCTTGCCAAGACGGAGGGGCTGCCACAGCTCACCGTGGGCTTTCAGGGCGAATATATAAAGGACAACAACTACAGCGGTCCGAGCGTGGGACTCTCCATTCCGCTTTGGGGCAACTCGCGCCGCAAGGTCAAGGCGGCGCGTGCCGAGCAGGTGGCGCGCAAGCTCGACCTGCAGGCCGTGCGCCAGCAGCAGCAGATGGAGCTGGAACAGGCCTATGCGCAAGCCGTGGAGCTGCGGGCCACTGCCGACCGTCTGCGCTCTGACCTCAACGCAGCCTCTTCCGACACGCTCTTGCGCCGCTCGCTCGAGGCAGGACAGCTGTCGCTGCTCGACTATCTGCTTGAGCAGTCGTTCTACTATTCGGCCCGCACCGCCCTTCTCGATGCAGAACGCGATGCTCAACTGGCTTTGTCTCAGTTGCGGACGCTGATGTATTAAGTGGACGAAAGATAACCGAATAAGTGTAAGGCTGCTTCGTGCAGCATGAAAAACGGATAATTGTTGAGTCTTGTTTTAGTTAAAACAGTAAAATTTTCTCAATAATTATCCGTTTCTCTATCTCAATAGAAAGATAAACGTTATCTTTGCAGACCCGATGACGGGGTATGGACGACTATAAAAAACAGAATGAAACCCAGAATAATTAATTTTTAAACAAAAAAGGTATGAATAAGAAAATGATGTTTTTGGCAGTTGCAGCCGTCGCTCTGATGGCTTCGTGTTCAGGCAAGAAGACTGCTCCCAACGTTAGTGAAGCCGACTCGGCAAACCAGGCAGACACCACAGCTGCCGCAACCGTTGACCTCGCTTCTGTGGCTGGCACCTATGAGGGCACTCTCCCTGCTGCCGACTGCCCGGGAATAAAGACCGTGCTCACGATAAACGTCGACAGCACCTACGAGCTGAAGCAAGATTATATTGACCGCCCCGACTCACACGACGAGGCCAGCGGCGTGTTACAGGTGCTCGATGGTGGCGTGCTCATGCTCGTGCGCCCGTCAAGCGGCGACCACACCTTCTATAAGGTTAAGGACGCAGGCAGCATCGTCATGACCGACTCGCTCGGAAACGAGCCCGAGGGAGAAATGGCGAAGCTCTATGTTTTAAAGGTAAAAAAGTAAAAAGGTAAAAAAGGCTGACGCCCTTGAAAGGGAAGAGTGAAGAACGAAGAGTGAAGAATTCATGTGCTTGTTTCTCACATAGCCTTGGCC
>UQTI01000085.1 GCA_900543975.1 uncultured Prevotella sp.
GGACACCCTTGCTATTGGCTATACAATTCCCGCTATTAGGGCTTGTTAGGGACTTACACCCATTAGAATAAGCTCATGCCGAGCATACCAGCAAAAAGGGCGTGCTTCTCACGAAGCGCGCCCTTTGTTATAAATTCATAATCTTTAGCAATTCTTACTGTATAGTATTTATTAAAAGAGAGATCTAAAAAACTTTTGCTTATATGTTAAAACTATTCATGTCACACCTCACGGTGAAACGATAGAACAACGTTACTTATTCGTTTTCTTTTTTTAGTGTCACTTAACCTTAGTATCCGTAGAATTATTTCTTCAACAGATGCTTAAGGTCCTTAACGTCACGCTTTGACATGGTGCCGTCGGCAGCAGTCACAACGAAATAGTCGAGCTTCGACTTGCCGTTGACAAACTGAGCGGTTGCGATGCTTCCGTCACGCATCATCACGGTGAAATAGCCGTTGGCCTTGCCGTTCACAAACTTGCCCTGCCATTTCTCCTTGCCGTTGGGATAGAAAGCTGTAACATCGCCATCGAGCTGTGTGTTGTTGTCGTTGGAGAGATCAATGAAGCTGTAACCACCCTCAGCTTTGAGAGTGCCGTTGGGATAGAAATCGCGGAAGATGCCGCGCTTTTCAACGCCCTTTCCGGCGGTGAGAAGCAGACGGCCGTAAGCGGCATCGCTCTTGTCGTCGACACGGATGTTGTCAACGTTATAATATATGGTGTCGTTAGAAACCGGAACGGCGTTCAAGACACGTTTGTGTGCATAAGATGCAACTGTCAACATTGCCATAATGGCAACAAGTAATATCTTCTTCATAGCTGTAGTGTTTTTAAATATGTAGGTTTATTGTTTTTATTTTTTCTTTTTTTCTACTGCAAAGATAATGTAATAATTCGTAAGTTGTATCATCCGTTAACACTATTTTACACATATTTTTCATGCTTTTTTCGATTGTAATTTACAACATTGCTTACGATTTAAAGTTTCACAAAACCACCCCGTTTTACTTACACTTTGTAAACGTCCTTTTCTAACAACATACAGAAAACAGCGCCACCGCTTACATAATGTCCGTTTTATGAACCAAAACGGAATTAAAAACGATTTTTAAAAGCAAGAAAAAAGCCGCAAGGTGTCAGTTTTTCTCAAACTGAAAGCACATTGCGGCCATTCTTATCAAAAAGGAACCTTTTTTCCTATTTTCTTTTCTGCATGTTCGGCAAGAAAGCGGCTATCATGCCAAAAAGCGGCAAAAAGGCGCTAACCTCGAAAATGAACTGCACACTGGTGCGGTCGGCAAGCCATCCAAAGAAGGCTGAACCGAGGCCACCAAGACCAAACATCAGTCCGAAGAACACGCCACACACCAGTCCTACCTTGTCGGGCAACAGGTCTGTGGCATAGACAACAATTGACGAGAACGCCGAGGCGATGATAAGGCTGGCGAGGAACGCGCAGACCACGGTGGCTGCAAACCCAACATAAGGCATGGCCAAGGCGAAGGGGGCAGCGCCGAGGATGCTCACCCAGATCACATATTTGCGCCCGAAGCGGTCGCCAAACATTCCTCCTGCCACAACACCTATGGCAAAGGCAGCGAGGAAAGCGAAGAGGCAGAGCTGCGAGGTGGCCACCGAGACATGAAACTTGTCGATGAGGAAGAAGGTGAAATAGCTCGTCATGCACGCCGTGTAGAAATATTTGGAGAAGATGAGGAGCACCAGGATGAGAAGCGCCCAGTATTTGCGGCGGCGCGAGATCGACGTGTTGGGCTGTGGAGCAGGTATGTTGTTACGCATCTGGTAGGCCAGACGGGCGCTGTACCAGTAGCCCACACGCAGCAAAAGAACGGCGGCGAGGATGGCAGCAAGGGCAAACCACGAGATGGCACCCTGACCGAAGGGCAACACTATGGCAGCGGCGAGCAGAGGACCGAGGGCGGAGCCACCGTTGCCACCCACCTGGAAGATGCTTTGGGCAAGACTCTTCCTGCCGCCCGATGCCATCTGCGCCACACGCGATGCCTCAGGATGGAACACTGAGGAGCCTATGCCTATCACAGCGACAGACAGAAGGATGAGGGCATAGCTTGAGGCAAGAGCAAGAAGGAGCAGACCGACCAGCGTGAAGCACATGCCCACAGACAGCGAGTAAGGGCGCGGATGACGGTCGGCATAGAGGCCTGTGAGCGGTTGCAAGATCGACGACGAGATCTGGAAGACAAAGGTGATGATGCCTATCTGTGCGAAGGAGAACCCAAACTTGTCTTTCAGGATGGGATAGATGGACGGCACAACCGACTGGATCATGTCGTTCAGGAAATGGCCTACACCTATTATTATAAGAATGGAGAACACGGTTCCTCCCGCCACCGACGGGTTTCCTTTAATCTTGTTGCCTAATGTTTTGATGTTCATATTTTTCTTTTTCGAGAGACATGTAACGGTTTCTAAAGAAACGTCGGGGGCTTCAAAAGAAACATCGGGTGCTTCAGAAGAAACATTGGATGTTTCAGAAGAGCTGTTGCGATGCTTCAAAAAGTATATATAAGCACAAAGGGTTAAAACGTTGTTACCAACATTCTAACCCTTTGTAGGTCGGGATGACAAGACTCGAACTTGCGACCTCACGCCCCCCAGACGCGTGCGCTAACCAACTGCGCTACATCCCGTACTTCTTAAAAGCGAGTGCAAAGATAGCTACTTATTCTGAATTGACCAAACAAAAACGAAATTTTTTGCAAAAAAACTTGCGTTTTTCCTTAATTTCATGCCTTGACGCCTGTTTTTATCGACCTTTACGCGCCTTCACCTTAATAATATATAAGGGGCATGACAAGAAAGAAGACATGACACAAAAACGAAGAGAAAGAATTAAACAGGTTTAGTTAAGTATTCAAAACGAAAGAAACACTCATGCTAACGAATGCAAATAAATGGGCAATGGCTTCGCGTAATCGGATTTTTTGCACTACCTTTGCATTATATAGGAAAAAAATGCGATACGAAATAACAGCACCAAAGAAGTTTGACGCAACAATAAAGTTGCCAGCTTCAAAAAGTATAAGCAACAGAGCGCTGGTCATACACGCCCTGTCTCACGGTAGCATCATGCCCCGTCACCTGTCCGACTGTGACGACACGGAGGTGATGATCAACGCCCTGCGCGACATGCCCGACACCATCGACATCAAGGCGGCAGGAACAGCCATGCGCTTCCTCACAGCCTATCTCAGCGTGGCAGAGGGCGAGGAGCATGTCATAACAGGAACAGAACGCATGAAGCACCGGCCAATAGCCATCCTTGTAGACGCGCTGCGATACCTCGGCGCCGACATAAGCTATGAAGGCGAGGAGGGCTACCCTCCCCTACGCATCAAGGGCAAGGCTCTGGAGGGCGGACATCTTGAGATCACAGGAAGCGTGAGCTCGCAATATATCTCTGCCCTGCTGATGATCGGTCCCGCGCTGAAGAACGGACTGGAGCTGAAGATGACAGGCAACATCGCCTCAAGACCATACATTGACCTCACGCTGTGGATGATGCGCGAGTTTGGCGCAGAAGCCGAATGGAGCGACATAGACACCGTGACGGTGAAGCCCACGCCCTATCGCCAACACGACTATTTCATCGAGAGCGACTGGAGCGCCGCCAGCTATTGGTATGAGATGCTGGCGTTGTGCGGCGACAGCGAGTCGTGCTTCAACCTCGACGGACTGATGGACGGCTCAAAGCAAGGCGACTCTGTGGTGCGTTACATCTTCTCGCTCATGGGCATAAAGTCGACATTCCACGACAAGAACGATGATGTGCCCACCACGGTGCGCATACAGCAGAAGCTGCCGTGCCACCTGCCACGCCTCGACTACGACTTTATCAGTTCGCCCGACCTCGCACAAACCATTGTGGTGGCTTGCGCCGTGCTTGAGATACCGTTTAAGTTTACGGGGTTGGCAAGTCTGAAGATCAAGGAGACCGACCGCATAGAGGCGCTCAAGCGTGAGCTTCGCAAGCTTGGCTACGTCCTTCGCGACGAGAACGGCGACACGCTCATCTGGGACGGTGCACGCTGTGAGCCGACCTTCGAGCCCATCGACACCTACGAGGATCACCGCATGGCCATGGCCTTCGCGCCCGCTGCCATAAAGTTTCCTGGACTGAAGATCAACAACCCCGAGGTGGTGTCAAAATCGTATCCTCACTTCTGGGAGGATCTTAAACAGGCGGGCTTCGAGATTCGCGAGATCAACAACTGAAGAGAACAAAGCAACATAAAAAAAAGACATTGAACTTTCTTTGACAGAAGAATAATCAAATTGCGCTTCGCGCACGTTTTTTTATTAAACATTAATTTCCATTAATGGTCCATTAATTATCATTAATTAGCGCTTCGCGCAAGAATTCAATGTTTACAAAAGCGCATGGCGCAAAAAAGAATGTTCTTTTGCAGAAGTTTGACAAAACCAGAGAACAAAGATGTACATCCTTATCCTTCTGCTCGTAGCTCTCGGCATCGTGGCAGCCATTATTGCCTTGTGCTCAAAACACGGCGATGACACCATTGTGGAGAAAGCCACATGTTCAACCTGTAACAGCGAGAACCAGAAATGTGAGCAGGAATGTATGATGGAGGCTGCGACAAAGCCGATAGAATATTATGACGATGAGGAGCTCGACACCTTCATCGGACGACCTGCCGACCAATATAGCGATGAGGAGGTGGAGCAGTTTGCCGATGTGCTCTACACCATGCGCGAGGAAGAGGTGGCAGGATGGTGCCGCAGTTTGCACCTCAGAGGCATAAACCTGCCGGACCAGCTTAAGGACGAGGTGTATGCGTTTGTCAGTTGATGAGGTTTCGAGATGACAAGAAAATGAGAAGATGAGCCAATGAGCATATTAGAATATTCTTTTTTCCAAAACGCCCTTATAGGGTCGCTGCTTGCAAGCATCGTGTGCGGCATTATAGGCACCTACATTGTGAGCCGCCGACTGGTGTTTATAAGTGGCGGCATAACGCATGCCTCGTTCGGGGGCATCGGCCTTGGCGTGTTCTTTGGCATCAACCCCATCCTCTCTGCCATGGTCTATGCTGTGCTCAGCGCCTTTGGCGTGCAGTGGATGTCGCATCATGTGAAGGTGCGCGAAGACTCTGCCATAGCTCTCTTCTGGACCTTCGGCATGAGTATAGGCATCTTGTGCAGCTTCCTCACACCGGGGTTCATGCCCGACCTGCCGTCGTTCCTCTTTGGCAGCATCCTCACCGTGGGCACGCCCGACCTCGTGTTGCTCACCGTGGTAACAACGGTTGTGGCGGCGGTCTTCACCCTGCTCTATTCTACCATCGTGAGCATAGCCTTCGACCCCACCTTCGCACGCTCACAACGTCTGCCTGTCGACACGGTCGAATATGTCATGATGGGGCTCATCGCCGTGACCATCGTCTCCACGCTGCGCCTCGTGGGCATTGTGCTGGCCATCAGTCTGCTCACCGTTCCGCAGATGACCGCCAACCTGTTTACCTACAGTTTCCGACGCATCATCTTCCTCAGCATCGCCATTGGATGGGTCGACTGCCTCGCCGGCCTTTTCATATCCTATTGGTTCAACGTGCCGTCGGGAGCATCGATAATTTTTGCCAGCATCATCATTTATGCCCTGCTCAGAACAATAAAAGCGGTGGTTTTTAAGTTTAAATAGATGTGAGAAAGCTTCATCAACTACATATAGCCCTCCTTTCTGTTGTTGCCGCTGTCGTGCTGACGGCGGCAATGGGATGCTCCACGCAGAAAAACACAGCAAAGACACGTTGGTGGCACTCCTTCAACGCCCGTTACAACACTTATTATAACGGAACGCTCGCCTACATTGACGGCTCGCTGGAGAAGGAGAACGGCAACAAAGACAATTTCACCGAACTTATTCCGCTCTACACCGTAAGCAACAAAGGCACGCGCGAGACTGGCAAAGCCAATTTTGACCGCGCCATAGAGAAATGTCAGAAAGCCATTAAGCTGCACAGCATTAAGCGCAGACCCGAATGGACAAAGAAGCGCAAGAAGACGGAGCGCGACCTTGAGTGGTTGCAACGCAAGGAGTATAACCCGTTCCTGTGGAAGGCATGGATGCTCATGGGACGGTCACAGTTTCATAAGGGTGCCTTCGACGAGGCAGCCTCAACCTTCTCTTACATGAGCCGCCTGTATCACACGCAACCCGCCATCTACGGACGTGCACGCGCCTGGTTGGCAAAATGTTACATAGAGGAGGGATGGCTCTATGATGCTGAAGACGTGATTCGCAACATGAAGCGCGATTCCATTCATTGGCGCGCACAGAAGGAGTGGGACTATACCTACGCCGACTATTACATACACACCGCCGACTATGCCAAAGCCATACCTTACCTGCGACGTGTCATCAAGCACGAGATGCGACGCAAGCAGAAGGCACGCGAGTGGTATCTGTTAGGACAGCTGGAGGCTGCTCTCGGCAACAAGCAGAACGCGAGCAAGGCGTTCAAGCACGTCATACGCCTCAGTCCGCCCTACGAGGTGGAGTTTAACGCACGCATAGCCCTCACCGAGGTGCTCTCGACCGGTGGCCAGGCAAAGAAGATGGTCTCGCGCCTTAAGCGCATGGCAGCATCAGACAAGAACAAGGAATATCTCGATCAGGTCTATTATGCCATTGGCAACATATACCTGGCACAACGCGACACAGCAAAAGCCATCGATGCCTACGAGAAGGGCAACAGCAAGGCAACACGCGCCGGCATAGAGAAGGGCGTGCTCCTGCTGAAGCTCGGCGACATCTATTGGGCGAAAGAAAAATACAGCGACGCACAACGCTGCTACGGCGAAGCCATTGGTCTGCTCGACAAGGAACGCCCCGACTATGAGCAGCTATCGCAACGCTCAAAGGTGCTCGACGAGCTGGTGCCTTACACCGATGCCGTGCATCTGCAAGACTCGCTGCAATGGCTTGCCAAAGCCGACGAGAAGACGCGCAACGAGGCGATAGACCGCGTCATTGAAGCTCTGAAAAAGAAGGAGAAAGAGGAGCAACGCAAACAGGCCGAAAAGAACGCGGAGGAGACAATAGCACAGAACGGCGGCACAGGCAACAACAACGCCCACCGCAAGAACAACACGCAGCAGAACAACGCTGCGCAACAAGGCAAGGGGCTGTGGTATTTCTATAACCAGATGACCGTGAACCAAGGAAAGCAAGACTTCATGAAGCGGTGGGGAAAACGTGAAAACGTCGACAACTGGCAACGCATAAACAAGACGGTGGTGGCCATTGGCAGCCCTGACACGCAACCGCAGCTCACAGAGCAGCAAGCCGACTCTATTGCCCGGGCAGAGGCGCTTGCCGACTCGCTCGAACAGGTCAAGGACAGCGCACAGAACGACCCGCACAAACGCGAGTATTATCTTGCGCAGATTCCTTTCACCGAAGAGCAGATAGAAGCCAGCAACCAGACAATCATGGACGGATTGTTCAACGCGGGCGTGATCTTCAAGGACAAGCTCGACAACCTGCTGCTCAGCGAGAAGGCGCTGCGTCGTCTGGAGACACAATATCCCGACTACAACAACATGGCAGATGCCTTCTACCATCTGTTCCTGCTCTACTCGCGCAAGGGCGACACGGCAACAGCGCAGCAGTATGTAAACTTGCTGAAAGACAAATATCCCGACAACGAGTGGACAACGCTCGTCACCGACCCGTTCTTCAAGGAGAACGCTGCGCTCGGTGTTCATCTTGAAGACTCGCTCTACGCCACTACCTATGATGCCTTCAAGGCAGCAAAATATGACGTGGTGAGCACCAACGCCAAGATGTCGGCACAACGGTTCCCCTTAGGGGCCAACCGCGACAAGTTCATGTTCATCGGCGCTCTGACAAAGCTCAACGAGGGCCGTGCCGACTCATGCGTGGCAGACCTGAAGAAGATGCTGGAGAAATATCCACAGAGCGGTCTGGCAGAGATGGCAGGCATGATTGTGCGCGGTGTGGGCGAAGGCCGACAGCTGCACGGTGGACAGTTTGACATCGGCAACGTGTGGGAGCGCCGCACCATGACGCTCAACGACAACGACACGACAGCAACACGACAGCTGTCAGCAGAGCGCAACACCAACTTCGTGTTTATGATCGCCTTCCAGCCCGACTCGCTCGACGCCAACCGCCTGCTGTTTGAGATGGCGCGTTACAACTTCACCAGTTATCTTGTGCGCAACTTCGACATCAGCACAGAGGGCGACGGCGCATTGCAACGCATGACGGTGAGCGGATTCCGCAACTATGACGAGGCGTTACAATATGCCCGCAACCTGTACGCTCAGAAGGCTGTCATGCAACAGGCTCGCAAGGGCCGCTGCATCATTGTGAGCGAGGAGAACCTGCCATTGCTCGGACGACAGTTTAGCTTCGACGATTACGACCGCTTCTACGACAAACATTTCGCACCGCTGAAGACGGCAGCCACACCTCTGTTCGAGGATGTCGAGATTCTCAATCCTGACGATGTGCCGAGCAAGGCTCCAAGCAACGACGAGGAACAGCCGATAGACAACAACGGCTCAACAATCATACCGTTTGACGAGCCGAAGAACGCGGCACCTGAGGAGAACGGAGCTACCGTCATACCGATGGAGGAGCCGAAGAAGGAGGAGCCTGTGGAGAACGGTGCTACCGTCAT
>UQTI01000086.1 GCA_900543975.1 uncultured Prevotella sp.
GCTAGAGCGATATTTTTTTTGACGTGTATCTACTAGCATCGCGGATACGCTTACGCTTGTAGGTGTCGGCTGAAGGCATGGTGATGCGTAGGCGTAAAATCACGCCCACATGATGGAGCTGAAAATTAGCATTGTTGAGACCTGTTGCCGTGGTAATGTCGGACACGAGGTAGTCGTATTTTGTCAGATGGGCATAGGAGCCGTTGCCTGTCTGTGTCTGGCCTGTGTAGTCAACAGCCACGACGGGCTTGGCCGTCACCTTGTCTACAATAGGATAATATGCCACATATTGCTCGTCTTTCTTCAGTTGGAAGCTTGAACTTGAGAAGGTGGCCTCCTGTGTGCCTGCACCGCTTAGCATGTAGATGGGCACCTGTTGGCTGTCTGTCAGTCCGAATACGCCCATCACGTCGCCTTCGCTCCATGTGAAGCTCAGTCCCTGCTCGTTTGGCTTGAGGGAGATATACTTTGGGCCTCCCTTCTTTGATACTTTGGCTGAGCGTTGGAAGGTGTCATCAGGAACGAAGTTTGTTGCTTTCATCACAAGAGAGCTGTTGTCACCCTGTCGTGTGTCGGGAGTGACATCTGCCTGTGAACAGGCAGTCAAAAAACTAATTGACATCATAGCTATTGCCGATGCCACAAGTGAGAATAATTTTTTCATGTCGTTTCTTCTTTTTTCTAATTGGTTTCCAATTTGGTTTTTGTCTACTTCTTGCTTTCGTCTTAGTCTGTCACAGAGTTGTTGTGCAGAGATGTTCCGCCATAAAAATGTGGACAGTTGCGGAGATTTTTGTTTTTTTGTAGGTCTGTACAGTTGCTCTATTCGTTTTCCTGGCTGTTGCCGAGAATGTTATCGTTGCTCTTCGCTCCCCACACGGCATCGTCTTCTGTGTCTGTGTCGTCGTAGAAGTTAGAACCTTTGGCTCCCCATCCAAAGTTGTCGCCGCTACCGGTGATGCCCGATGCAGCGAGCAATGAGCCTGTCTCTGCCTTCAATACCTTGAGGCATGGCTTTGTGTAAAAGATCTGTTTTTTCATTTTCATTATATTTTTAGTTGTTGTAATAATAAGATTGCATTTGCGGTTGTTTCGGGCATGGATTTTTATGCACCGATTCCCGTTTTTGTGTAGATGCAAAGTTATGAAGATTAAAGATAATAGATGTTTTTACGGTGTTGACAATAATTTACGACGTTGTGTAAAATGATAATACGGAAATGTGAGTGTGAGGCAACAGAAGTGTTGAATATTTGTGACGGTGAGCCGCGCGTCTAAGTTATGGCAGTTTTAGGAGCTTGTGTTGTGGCAGGTTTATGGCTGTAGCGTTATTTTTTTTGCTTGTCAACCTCGTTGTCGTAGAGTTCGAAGAAATTGCGTTGTAAAATGCGAGATATGCGTGTCAGCATGTCGGTGTCAATGCTCTTGCGCTTGAATATCGAATACACGTTTGTGCGTTCGCAACAAAGCTTGCGTGCAAACCAGCTTACGGAGCGTTCTTGCCGCTCCAGTTCTGATTTTATTTCAAGGCCAATGTGTATCATATGCTTTTTGTGTTAATTAAGTGAGAGTAAATTGGTATTCGTTATTTTGGTAAAGAGAAAACGTGGGAAGACCTTGATCTTTAAGTATCTTACCCCAACATCAGGCCTTCGCATTGCCTTTCCAAGAGATAAGACAATCAAGATCCAGCCCACGTTGAGAGATATTATAGACCTCTCGCCCCGTTTGACGGGGGGAAAGGGTATAATACACCAACATGGACGTTTCTTGAATTGTCGGATCTTCCTTGGAATATCAAAGTTGCGAAGTTTGATGTTGGAAGAGGCGCCGTAATTCCAAAACGTCCTTTTTTGCATGTGTCGCATCCTTATGGCATGCAGACGACACGCTCCAAAATAAGTGACATCGCGCAACCATACAGGCTGCGTTCTGTCATTGCAAAGTTAACGTTTTATTCGTAAAATTGGTAATTTTTTTTTGTAAATCTTGATTTATTATAAAAAATCTGTGCTTGTGTCGGTCTGTCAAGGTTGTCAAACTTATACATTGTGGTGCTCTGTATGGTTATGACAAAAAATATTTTTTATTTTTATGTTGTAGGTGTTTGGCTTTTTTGTACATTTGTAATGTGATAAAGACATCTGATTTGGATAAAGATGATTCCGCATCAGGTCCATGATTACGGTTTGTAAATGTCATGGTTTCGGTTTGCAAGTGCCATGGTTACGTTGGCTAATAGCCATTATAATAAAAAAAGGCTGTCTGGAATGGTTTGTTTCCAGACAGCCTTTTGTCTTTTATCGCATTAAGGTAATGCTTGCTTCTTTCTTGTGGCAAGCATTAGTCTTTCTTGTGGCAAGCATTAGTCTTTCTTGTTGTAAGCCATTAGTCTTTCTTGTCGTAGGCGTGGACAGGATAGTCGATGGTGTAATGAAGACCGCGACATTCCTTGCGCTCGATAGCCTGACGGGTGATGAGATAACCGACGTTTATCATGTTGCGAAGCTCGCAGATGTCGCGGCTTGCCTTAACATGCTTGAACAGGTCTTCGGTCTCTTCGTAGAGAAGGTCAAGACGGTCCCATGCGCGCTTCAGACGGAGGTCGCTGCGCACGATGCCCACATAATTGCTCATGCACTCGCCAACCTCTTTTACGCTCTGTGTTATGAGCACGCGCTCCTCGTTGGTCAATGTTCCCTCGTCGTTCCATTCAGGCACAGCGGTGTTGAAATCGTAATTGTCGACCACTTTCAAGCTGTGCTTTGCTGCCGCATCAGCGTAGACAACGGCCTCGATGAGCGAGTTGCTGGCCAGACGGTTGCCGCCATGCAAGCCTGTGCATGAACATTCGCCGATGGCGTAGAGACGATGGATAGACGACTCGCCGTTAAGGTCTACCTTGATGCCACCGCACATGTAGTGGGCTGCAGGGCGAACGGGAATATACTCTTTTGTTATGTCGATGCCTAACGACAGACACTTGTGGTAGATGTTGGGGAAATGGTGCTTGGTCTCTTCTGGGTCTTTGTGTGTGACATCCAAGCACACATGGTCGATGCCATGAATCTTCATCTCCTTGTCAATGGCGCGGGCCACGATGTCGCGCGGAGCAAGCGACAGACGCTTGTCATATTTCTCCATGAACGACTCGCCGTTGGGAAGGCGCAGGATGCCGCCATAACCGCGCATGGCCTCGGTGATGAGGTAGGCGGGGTGGGTCTCACCGGGATGATAGAGTGAGGTGGGGTGGAACTGCACAAACTCCATGTCTTTAACCTCGCCCTTAGCACGATAAACCATAGCTTCACCATCGCCCGTTGCTATGACGGGGTTTGTGGTTGTCTGGTAAACGGCTCCGCAGCCGCCGGTACACATGAGTGTTACTTTGCTCAGATAGGTATCTACCTTCTCTGTTTCGGGGTTGAGCACATAGGCTCCATAACACTCAATGTTGGGGGTGCGACGTGTCACCTCAATGCCAAGGTGGTGTTGTGTGATAATCTCCACTGCGAAATGGTTCTCCTTAACCTCGATGTCGGGGTGGTTGCGCACGGCTTCCATCAGCCCTCGCTGTATCTCTGCACCTGTGTCATCGGCGTGGTGAAGGATGCGGAACTCAGAGTGTCCACCCTCACGGTGGAGGTCAAACTTGCCGTCGTCCTTGCGGTCAAAGTTTACGCCCCAGTTGACAAGCTCTTTTATCTGCTCAGGAGCGTTACGCACAACCATCTCAACAGCGGCAGGGTCGCTGATGTAGTCGCCGGCAATCATCGTGTCCTCGATGTGCTTATCGAAATTGTCTACTTCAAGGTTGGTGACACTTGCCACACCGCCTTGCGCAAACTTGGTGTTGGCCTCGTCGAGAGTTGTCTTGCAGACGAGACAAATTTTACCCTTATGCGCCCTTGCTATCTTCAGGGCGTAGCTCATGCCGGCTACTCCGGCACCGATAATTAGAAAATCGTATTTATAGACCATAATAGTGGAGAATTTCTGCAAAAGTATAAAATTTCTCGCTTTCTGCCATCTGTTTGCTTGTTTTTATTGTTTGCGAAGCAGCAAATTTAAATAACGTTAAGAGACGTTAAGCACTTAGGCGCGTAACATCTCTTTAATTATTCTTTAACGGCTATTTGAAATTTGCCACTTCCAAATTAAATGAATTTGAGAACGGCATTGTAGTGCCCTGTAGCTGCAACGATTAACAGAAGCGTGAAGATAGTGCCTCCTGTGCCTAAGATGATGTTTGCATAACAAGATCTGGTGGGTATCTCACGAGCTTTGTTGCTATTGAGAAACGTTTCGTGTACTATGACATATAGGTAGGCTCTGTAGAGCAGCAATGCGTAAAATGTTCCAACAATACCTCCTGCCAGGATGTCGCCAGGGTAGTGGACGCCGAGATAAATTCGGCTGTAGGTGTGAATAACTGCCCAGATATAAATGAAAGCCGTGAGGCGACGACTGCGGAAGAGCAGAGTCACCAATGCTGCTAACGCAAACGAGTTGGCTGAATGGCATGACGGCATGCCGTAATGGCCGCTGTGATAGCCGTTCACGGTATGGATGAGCGCTGCGATGGGGCTGTCTGGATGACAGGGTCGCGGACGACAGAAGATTGGACGCAGATAAGCCGCACAGGTCGTGTCTGCAAGCGTGATGGTTATGGCAAACATAAGCACAATAATGGCTGTCTGACGTTTAAGCCCATACTTGTGCAAGATGACAAAAAATATTGCCATGTAAACAGGAACCCACACCCATTTCTCTGAGGTGAGATACATAAAACCATCAAAAAAGGAATTGTGAAAGCCGTTTAGCCACACCATCAGGTCGGCATCTGCGCGGCTGAGAATGTTCATCATCAATATTATTCAAATCTTATATGCTGCAAAGTTACGCATTATCTGAATAATAATAGACTTTTTTGCCACAAAAGTGTTCTGTATTAACATAGAATAAACAAAAAAGCCCTCTTTTGCCAAAAGAAATCTTTTATAGGCATAAAAAAAGGATTGCAATGGAGAATAAATCTCATCATTGCAATCCTTTATGTTTTTATGATTTTTTTCTAACCATCATTATTTGATGCTCATGATCTGCAGACCATTGGGATCATCGGGCTTGATCTCCAACAGTTTTGTTGCCCACTCCTTAGCTTCCTCTTTCTTGTCGTTCTGGATATAGTGAACGGCGAGATATGTGTAAGCTGTTGCGAGCTTGCTGTTCTCAGATGCTGTCTTTTCTGCCTTGGCCGACACGATGTCGATATATTTTTTGTAGAAGGGGAGAGCGCGACCAACCTTTACGTCGGGGTTGATCTGATAGTTCATGAGAGCACGCTTCCACACAGCGTAAGCTGCGGCATAGTCAAACTTCTCCTCAATCTGGGCATATACCTTGTCGGCGTTCTCGAATGCTTTAACCTTAGCATCGTTAGCTGCTCCTTCAACAGAAGCCTCGTCGATGTAGATGTCTGCCAGCGCATCATACTCTTTGTATGTAACCTCTTCACCCTTTGCTGCGATGTATGCTTCCATAGCGGCTACAGCATCGGTGAAGCGCTTGGCCTTGGTATATGCGTCAGCGACATATTTCTTAACCTCCTTGTTCTCAGGATCAACCTCAGGAAGCTTGTTGTAAGCAGCAACGGCATCGTCGAAACGGCCAACGTTTGTGAGAGCGTCACCATAATAGATGTAATCGTTGGCTGTGAACTTAACGGTGTCGGGTGTGCTGAACAGCTTCTCGCCATAAGCTACGGCTGTTGCATAATCCTTCTTCTTGTCGGCAGCGTAGAGACCGATACGGTTGAACGAGTTATACTTGGGATACTTGCCAATGCCTTTTGCTGCGAGGTCAATGGCCTTGTCATACTGCTCAAGAACGTATGCAGTTGTAGCATAGTCGAAGAGAATGTAATCGTCCATCGCTGTAACGTCCTTAACCTTGTCGAAATACTCGAGAGCTGTCTTCAGACGGTCGTTCTGTGAGAACATGTAACCTGCAGCTGCGTCAACAGGATATGAAGGATCAACCTCGCCCAGCTTTTTCAGCATTGCCACAGCTCCATCGGGATCAACCTTCTGGTAGATGCGGGCATACTTAACATACGAAGCAGGGTTCTTCGGATCGTTCATTGTTGCTGTCTCATACCACATGGCAGCATCACCAGCGTTCTCTTCAATTACAGAGATATCACCGTGGAGAATGTAACCCGATGCGCTGTTCTTGTTAGCCTTGATAGCCATCTCAGCGTACACTTTAGCCTGTTCCAGGTTCTTGGCGTTCATGAAGGCACGACCCAGACCTGCCAATGCTTCAGCATCTTTCTTGTGTGCCTTTACGAAATCCTTTACCTGCGACTTTGTTGTTGCAACATCGCCTTTGGCATCAACCACTACTTTAGTGATGGCAGCTACGTCTGTATTAACGTCCTGTGCCATTGCGGGCATCTGCATGCTCAGCAGCAGAGCACCTACGAAGAAATATTTCAAAGTTTTCATATTCAAGATTGTTTTTATGTTTCACATTGGGTTTACACTCACTATGCTTGTTTTCTATTTCGACGTAAAATTACGATAAAAGTTACATAACGAGCATGTCATTAGCCTTTTTGTCAGCTTTTTTTATAGTTATATTGCTTTTGTTTGATTTTGTTAAGCAACATAAGGCGGTTTCGTCTTATGTTGCGTAACAAAAATCAATATTCGTTGTTTTAACTTCTCGCTGTTTTATTTTAGCTTCTCGCTCAGTTGGCTTGTGCTGTTTTAGCAGATATAGCTACAAACGTTCTTGTTTCAAGCTATTCTTATCTCGGCTTATTGTTAACGTTTACGTCACGAATGGCTATCTCACCTCTTGTGGGCAGCAATCCCGACTTAAAGATCATAAGCTGACCTCGTGGCGATTCAATGAAATGGGCAAATCCCCAAGGAAGACCACGTTTCGGGTCATTAAGAAGAGCGTATATTGTTCTCACGAACGGGTATCGTCCGTTGAGCAGCCATGCCTGGTAAGGTTTCCATGAGTTCATGGGTGTGGCTTTATCCAGCTTGCTTACCGACATCACTGTGATGCTTTTGTTCCATGTTGTGTTGGTAGAATCGCGCTTGTCGTTGAGCCAATTGCTACCGATGATGCCAATTGCGTTGGGCGTGCGTGCCACATATTCGATGACATCTTTTGAGTTTTTCGCGGCAAAAATGTTCGGATTGTCTATCGTCTTGCCGCCAAGGATAGAGTCGACACAGAAGCTGACTGCGCTTGATTTCTTGTTATCGAAACAAACCCAAATGTCGCCGAGCTTTGAACCTTTGTTCACATCGCTCCATTTGGTCACTTTGCCTGAGAGAATGCGCTTAACATCATTCACTGTGATGCACGAGTCAAGATTCTTGTTGTTGCATATCAAGGCCATTCCGTCGTATGCGACTGGCACGGCCTCAGGGAGCTGATCTGTGCCTTTAAGGTAGTCATACTCCTTCTGTGTGAATTTACGAGCAGTGATTGTTAACATCACCTTGTTCTTGAGGAGCATGTTCACTCCGTCAACCTCGCTCGTGTAGATTGGGGTTACTTTGGCGTTTGGACATGACATCTCAAACACCGATTTCAGTTCGTCTACTATAGGACTAAAACTCTCGTCAGAGGCGAAACTGATCGCCCCTGACGAGTTTGTATCTGTTCTGCCGTCCTTTCGCTTCTGCTCACCGCAGGAAACGAAAAGACAGGCAGACAGTGCTAATCCTACCAAAACGTAAGATATTCGTTTCATCAAAATCGTAAACTTTTTACTGTTTAAAGATTACTGAAGTCTGAATGACACAGGTACGTTGTACTTAACGCGCACTGCTGAACCATTCTGCTTACCAGGAATCCACTTCGGCATGCTCTTAACCACACGCTGTGCTTCCTTGTCGAGAGAGGGGTCAACTGAACGTGCAACCTGTACATCGGTGATGTGACCGTCGCGCTCTACCACGAAAGAAATAACTACGCGGCCCTGAACACCGTTCTCCTGTGCTACCACCGGATAGTGGATGTTCTCGTTGAGGAACTTCATGAGAGCTGAGTTACCTCCAGGGAATGAAGGCATCTGCTCAACCACGTCGAACACTTTCTCTTCCTCAACATGCTTCGGGGGCTCCGGAGCCTTGATTTCTTCCTTAGCTTTGAGCACTTCGCCACCTACCTCATCGTTACCTTGAACGTTGAAGGCACCTACGGCCTTGGTGCTCTTCTCAACCTCTTCGAGCTGGATCTCATCTTCCGCTTTTACCTCTTCGTCTTTCTTGATGACAGGAGCGGTAAACTTCACTGAAGACTTCACTTGCTCAACAACCTTTTCAGGTTCGGTCTTGACGACTTCCTTCTTCTCTACCTTAGCTTCTTTCTTCTTGTCCTGGAGTGTAGCCAACTGAACAGCCTGAGTGTTCTCAACTGTCTTGTTGGCCTGCGCCATTTTCTGAAGTTGGAGACCGAGGAAGAGAAGTACTGCAGCAAGGAATACGATAACGATGGACCAGATATTACGCTTAGTAGTACCCT
>UQTI01000087.1 GCA_900543975.1 uncultured Prevotella sp.
CAAGCCCATTGGCAGAATTAAGTATGCACTAAATTAATTCCGCCAACAGGTTTTCCTTAGTTGGCCGAAATAAGTATGGCAGTTGGGGGAGTTAAGTAAGGCAGTTAGGAGGGCTAAACATGGCAGATAGGAGGGCTAAGTGGGGCTGTTGTGAAAAGAATGACGGTAATATAGAAAAGAATGACGGCAAAATGGAAAAGAAAGAACTGTCAAAAGAAATAATGTAAGACAGGAAAGAAAAATGCTTCAATGTTATTCTCTGAAATATCTCTTTAATCTTCTTGATTTAAAAGAGAGTGGGGGAGAAATAACATTGAAGCATCTTTGTGTTCTATAGCGCTTGATCGCGATGCGCTTTGGTTTATTTCACGCCAGCCTTCAAACCGCGGATCACGGCAGAGGTGAAGCCTGCGTGCTCCATCTCGTTGAGGCCGCGTATGGTGAGACCGCCAGGAGTGCACACCTTGTCAATCTCGGCTTCGGGGTGGTTGCCGTTGGCTTGCAGCAGGTCAACGGCACCCTTCAAGGTCTGTAGCACGATGTACTTCGCCACGTCGGCCTTGAAGCCAAGCTCCACGCCTCCCTCGGCGGCGGCACGCACATAACGCATGGCGTAGGCAATGCCACATGAGGCTAAGGTCATGCCTGCACCAAGCAGACGTTCCTCGGTCACCATGGTCTGTCCCACGTTGTCGAACAGCTCTTTTATGGTGGCTGTGGTGTCGGCGGTGGCGTTCACGGGCACAACGAACGACATTGACGAGAGCACGGCGATGGCTGTGTTGGGAATGACGATGAAGGTCTGAGGCGTGTTGACAGCCGAGAGCTCGTCGTCCTTCTTCAGCCATGCTGTAAACTGGCTTCCGCTGATGCCTGCCGCCACGGTGATGACGGTCTGGCGAGTGTAGTTGAGCACAGGCTTAAGCTCGTTCACCACCTGCTCCACAAGCCACGGCTTCACGGCAATGATCACGATGTCGGCCCCATCGGCAGCCGTCTTATTGTCGGTGGTAACGCTGGCACCTTGCAGGGCAAAGTGTTCGAGCTTCTTGGCCGTTGGGTTTGCCACACTGATGTAGGCGGGCTGCACGGCTCCCGACTTTATAAATCCGTCGGCCATGGCTCCTCCCATGGCACCGGCGCCTATGATTGCTATTTTCATGTCTCGCTATTTTTTAAATTTCTGCCAGCACCTTTGCCAGCTTCTCCACAAACGCGTCGGCCATCTCCTTGGTTGTGCAGAGGGGCGGCAGCACACGCAAGATGTTGGTTGAGGCGCAACCCGTGAAGCAATGCTCCTCGGTGATGAGGCGCGAGCGCACCTCTTTGTGTGGAATGTCGAGGTCAATGCCAACCATCAGTCCGCGTCCGCGCACATCGGTTATGTGGCTCTGTGTCTGTTGCAGCTCCTTCAGTCGGGCAATGAGATGTTCGCCTACCTCGTGTGCGTTCTCCACAAGGTTCTCTTTCTCCATGACGTCGAGCACAGCGAGAGCCGCCGTGCAAGCCATGTGGTTGCCGCCAAACGTGGTGCCGAGCTGGCCGTAGACGGGCTTGATGTGGGGCGCAATGAGCACGGCAGCCATGGGGAAGCCGTTGCCGATACCCTTTGCCACGGTTATGATGTCGGGACGGATGCCGAGCCACTGGTGTGCGAAGAACTTGCCCGAGCGGCCGTAGCCACATTGTATCTCGTCGGTGATGAGCAGCGTGCCGTTGCGCTTGCAGGCTGCCTGAAGACCCTGTGCAAACTCGGCGGTGGCCATTCGTATGCCGCCAACGCCCTGGATGCACTCAAGAATCACGGCTGCCACGTCACCCTTGTCAAGCTCCTTCTCCCACGCCTCAAGGTCGTTGAGGGGCAGGTAGGTAACATGTCCGCAGTTGTTGATGGGCGCTATGATCTTCGGGTTGTTCGTCACCTCCACCGCCAGCGATGTGCGACCGTGGAACGCCTTCTCTGCCGACAGCACGCGCGTGCGGCCTGTCTGGAACGAGGCGAGCTTCAGCGCGTTCTCGTTGGCCTCGGCACCCGAGTTGATGAGAAACAGCTGATAGTCGTCGTAGCCGCACGCCTTGCCTAAGCGGTGGGCCAGCTCTACCTGAAGCTTGTTGATAACCGAGTTAGAGTAGAAGCCCAAGGTGTTGAGTTGCTTGGTCATCATCTCTACATAGTGGGGATGGCAATGTCCGATGCTGATCACGGCGTGACCGCCATAGAAGTCGAGATACTCCTGTCCGTTGTCATCCCAGATGTGACAACCCAGACCCTTCACAATGTTTATGTTAAATAGGGGATATACGTCGAATAGTTCCATAGATAAATAAAAAATAAAGCCCCACCCCCTCGCCGCTGTCGCGGCTCACCCCTCCCCTTATGGAGGGGAGTGAGATGCTAAGGCTGATTAAGACCCCACCCCGTACTGTTGGAGAGCAGTAGGATGCTAAGGCCATCTCTTCTTGTTTTTTAAGGAATAACTTTTAAAGTCCTTGCCCCCGCAATGCGTTTTACTCCCCTCCATCGCTCGAGCTTTGGTCGCTTGTCAGAGTAAGAAGGGGAGGACCTGTTGCGCTTCTCTTATCAAGGCGTACAGCACCCGCAATGCATTTTACTCCCCTCCATAAGGGGAGGGGTGAGCCACCGTAAGGTGGCGAGGGGGTGGGGCTCTTTTTTAGAATGCACTCCCTTTCAACCTCAGTCCCATCGTCTCCTCCACGCCAAACATGATGTTCATGTTCTGCACCGCCTGTCCGACGGCGCCTTTCAGGAGGTTGTCGATGGTAGAGGTTATGAGCAGCTTGTTGCCAAACTTGTCGCAATGGATGAGCGCCTTGTTGGTGTTCACCACCTGCTTCATGTCGATGGCGTTGTCCACATAGTGGGTGAAGGCGGCGTCCTTGTAAAAGTCCTTATATGCCTCCACGATCTGCTCTATCGGCATGTCCGTCTTTACGACCTCTGTGGCGAAGATGCCGCGGGCGAAGTCGCCGCGGTAGGGAATGAAGTCGATCTCGGCGTCGAGCTCACCCTGCACCTGCTTCAGACTCTGGCAGATCTCAGACACATGCTGGTGGCGGAACGCCTTATATATGCTCATGTTGTTGTTGCGCCAAGAGAAATGTGTCGTTGCGCCGGGTTTCTGGCCTGCTCCCGTGCTGCCCGTTATGGCGTTCACGGCGATGTCGCCCGTCACGATGCCCAGCTTTGCTGCTGGCAGCAGACCGAGCTGAATGCATGTTGCGAAACATCCGGGGTTGGCCACATGTTGTGCGGCGGCAATGCGCTCGCGGTTTATCTCGGGCAGACCATACACATAGTCGTTGTCGGGAGCCGCTAAGCGGAAGTCTTGTGCGAGGTCTATAATCTTCACGTTTGAAGGTATGGTGTGCTCGCGCAGGAACTGCTCGCTCTTGCCGTGGCCGAAGCAGAAGAACACCACGTCTACCTGGTCGAAAGGCATCTCGCTGGTGAACCGCAGGTCGGTGTCGCCATACAGACCCTCATGCACGTCGGCCACAAGGTTGCCTGCATTGCTCTCGCTGTTTGCAAACACAATCTCTGCCTCTGGATGGTTAAGCAACAGTCGTATCAGTTCGCCACCAGTATAACCGGCAGCTCCTAAAATTCCAATTTTTATCATATCACATTTTTTTCGCGTGGGACAATTATCCAGAACGCAAGATAGGGAATGATGCTTATGCCGTAGATGAAAGCGGCAACAAACCAAAGAATTCGTATGATGATGGGGTCGATATCGAAATAATGGGCCAAACCACCGCACACACCGCCTATCTTCTTGTCTGTATCAGATAGATATAGCTTTTTCATAATGACAAACGTTTTGCTCTTCGTTCTTCACTAAAAATTATCTTTCCTCCTCAGGATGCATGCCGTAGTAGACGCGCAGCGGGGTAGAAGAAACCTTGATGAAGCCCTTGGCATCGTCGGCAGTCCAGCCGTGCTGCATCTCGCCATACTCGCCAAGTTTGCTCTTCGTAAGGTCGTCGGCAGAGTCGACACCAACGGTCTGGAACGAGTAGGGACGGAGCTTCAGGATGGCGGTGCCGTTGACGTGGCGCTGTGAAGAGGTGAGCATGGCCTCGATGTCGGGCATCACAGGCTCCAGATACTGGCTCTCGTGCAGGAACATGCCGTACCAGTTGGCCACCTGGTCTTTCCAATACTGCTGCCACTTGCTCAGCGTGCTCTTCTCCAACAGGCGGTGTGCCTCGATGATAAGCTTCGGAGCTGCTGCCTCGAAGCCCACACGGCCTTTGATGCCGATGATGGTGTCGCCAACGTTGCAGTCGCGGCCAATGGCGTAAGAAGCGCCAATCTCCTCAATCTTCTGTATGGCGGCAATCTTGTCGTCAAACTTCTCGCCGTTAACAGCCACAATCTCGCCCTTCTCAAACGTGATCTTAAGCTCTGCCTCCTCATCCTTGGCGGTGACGTGCTTGAGATAAGCTTCCTCGGGCAGCCCCTGGGTGGGGTCGAGAATCTCGCCACCGCAGATGCTGGTGCCCCAGATGCCCACGTTGTAAGAATATTTCAGTTTGGTAAAGTCGGCAAAGAAACCGTGTTCGTTCAGGTAGTCGACCTCCTCTTTACGAGAGAGAGCCTTGTCGCGTGTGAGGGTTATGATCTCTATGCCGGGAGCCATCACCAGGAAGGTCATGTCGAAACGTATCTGGTCGTTGCCGGCACCCGTTGAACCGTGGGCAATGGCGTCGGCACCAATCTCTTTGGCGTAGCGGGCAATGGCGATGGCCTGGAAAATGCGCTCCGACGATACCGAGATGGGGTAGCAGTTGTTGCGCAGCACATTGCCGAAAATCATATATTTGAGCGACTTCTCATAATACTCGTGTGTAACGTCGAGCGTCACATATTCTTTCGCGCCAAGCTTATAGGCGTTCTCCTCGTTGGTCTTCAGCTGCTCGGGGCTGAAACCACCTGTGTTGGCGCATGCAGCGTAAACGTCGTAGCCGTCGTTCTTCAGTTTCATCACAGTGTAGGAGGTGTCGAGACCTCCTGAAAATGCCACCACTACTTTCTTCTTTGCCATATCTTTATGATTTTTTGTTACAAGCACATGTCTGCAGACTTCTTGTCCTTCTTTTCTCTAAACCTTTATGCCGTCTGCTTCAACAATGGTTTGTCTACTTGTTGTTAATGTCTTTTTTGTCAATCTTGTTTATTCTGTCGAGCACCTCCTGCGGCAGTTTTGCGGGCAGGTGCTCCTCGGGGTCATAGAGCATGCCGGTGCAGATGCAATATTTGCGGCCCGTGCGCTTCAGCACGTCAACGTTGATGCAACCCTCGCAACCGCGCCAGAACGCTTCGTCGTCGGTGAGGTCGGCAAAGGTCACAGGCTTGTAACCCAGCTGCGTGTTCATGGCCATAACGGCTGCACCGCTCGTCAAACTGAAAATCTTGGCATGGGGCCAGCGCGTGCGGGCAAGGGTGAACGTCATGTCCTTGATGCGCTTCGCAAGACCCAGACCACGGAAGTCGGGGTGTACAATAAGACCCGACGTGGTGACATACTGCTTGTTGCCCCAGGTCTCGATGTAGCTGAAGCCGGCAAACTTGTCACCGCTCAAGGCTATCACCGCCTTGGCTTCCTTCATCTTGGTTGTCAGATATTCGTGGGTGCGCTTGGCTATGCCTGTGCCGCGCACCTTTGCTGCGTCTTCGATGGTTTTCAGAATAAAGTCGACGTACTTTTCGTGAGAGGCGTCTGCCACCATCACTTTAATTTCTTCCATTGTTCTTCCTTTATCTTTTTTCTGTTTTTCCTATCATTGTGTGGGTGCGTTGGCATGAGGAACGTTTATCCCTCGCCAATGATGTCGTTGAGCTCCTCAAACAGCTGCTCTTCGTCCACGCCCTCTTTCACAACCATGAAAATGGTGTCGTCGCCGGCAATGGTGCCGAGGATGCTGTCAATGTTGGCGTTGTCTATGTTATAGGCTATCGCGCTCGCATAGCCTGGGCGGGTCTTTATAACCGCCATGTTGCCTGATATGTTAAGCGACATGAAGCCGGGGGTCTGCAACATCTCCATGGCCTTCTTCGGGGTGGGCACGCGGCGGTACATCGTCTCGTTGGGCAGCACATATATGTATTTGCCGTTCATGCTTGCCGCCTTTGCCACCTTCAGCTGCTTCATGTCCCTGCTCAGCGTGGCCTGGGTCAGTTCAAATCCCTCTTTCTGCAAAGCCTGCAACACCTCGTCTTGGCTGCACAGGTCTTGGCTCGATATGAGCATCTTCAATGCTTCTATTCTACTGTTCTTTGTCTTCATCCGATGTATATTTATACGTTTCGATGGTGCAAAAATATCGCTTTTTGTATAAATAACCAAAAAAACGAGGCTAAAAATGCATAAATTTTCATTTATAGCATGTTTTAGACCTCGTTTTTGTATATTTATACATTTTGCATTTCTTACCACCTTTCCTCATGGCTGTTTCTCTGAAACGACCCTGTGTCGCGTCATGGAGAATAATCTCCCTAAAAGAGGTGCGATGCCGATGACGCTGTCGTGAAAAGCAAATGCTCATGTACTTTCAGCTTTTGTTTCTCGCCTTTTTCTTCTTGTTTTCGTATCAAGCTTTTGTTTCTTGCTTTTGTGTTCAGCTTCTGTTCCTGTCTTCGCGTGTCCGGCTTTTATCGCCTTTTGTCAAGGCGCTGCATGTTAGTCGTTGTTTCTTCCGAAGATGCGCAGCAGATAGAGGAACAGGTTTATGAAATCGAGATACAGCGAGAGGGCACCCATGAGCGCGAGCTTCTGTGCCTGTTCGCCGCCGTCGGGACACATGGCAAGCATGTGCTTGATCTTCTGTGCGTCGTAGGCGGTCAGACCGATGAACACAGCAACACCGATGTAACTGATGATGAGGTCCATGCCGCTGCTTCCTATGAAGAGGTTAACGACCGTGGCGATGATGATGCCTATCAGACCCATAAACGCCAACTTGCCCAGAGAGGTGAGGTCGCTCTTCGTGGTGTAGCCAACAAACGCCATCGTGCCGAACGTTCCAGCGGTTATCAGGAACACCTTCGTGATGATGCCCTCTGAGTAGAGCACAAAGATCGATGCCAGCGTCATGCCGTTCAAGGCAGAGTAGAGCGTGAACATGAGCGTTGCTGTGGTCAAGGCCATGCGGTCTATGCGGCCGCTGATATACATAACCAACGCTACCTCTGCGATAATCAATCCGAAGAACGTCAACTTGCTGCTGTAAATAAGCGACAGCAGGGCTGGAGAGTGGGCCACGCCATAGGCTGCAACAGCCGTAATGACCAGCGCCATTGCCATCCACACATACACCTTACGCATGAGCGCAGGGAAAGCGAGCGAAGAGTATCCGTCACGCTCGTCTATCATTTTGTACAATTCGTCTTTTTCCATTTTCTTTTTCCTTTTATTTTTAAAATTGTTTTTATTCTTTGTTTTACCTGTTTATTTCATTTCCGTTCTAAACCGGTTTTCTCATTTCTTTCTAAACTGGTTTTTATCTTTGTTAGTTCCCAATGAGTCTTACTTTTTGCAAACTTACATATATTTCATTTAATTCGCAAATCATTTTAGAATTATTTATTATTTTCCTCTTTCTATAAGCTTTCCACATTATTAATATGTCCTCCCTCCATCTTATTTATATAGGCATGAGAATGTCTGGTTCCTAAATAATCTTTTCATCTCGTCCTCCCTCCTTCACAATTTTAAAATCTGCGATCGAGTGAGATCCGTGTGCGACCCTTTTGAGCAGTTCCGTGTGCCAGTGCCGTTCATAACGATTCGTTAATTTCGTGTGAGAACTATATCCCTCAAGCATCAAGATTCGTTTAATTCGTGAAATTCGTGTTCAAAAAAATAAAATTCGTGTTCGAAAAGATAAAGTTAGTGTTCAAAAAAATAAAAATCCGTGTTCAAAAAGACAAGATCCGTGTTCCATGTACCGCATCACTTGCCATATATGTAATCTGTGTGTATGTGCGCGCACACACTCACGCGCCCGCATGCGTATATATTATAAGGTAAATTAGGAGTTTTATCCGTACTAATTGTAAATAGATGTTAAAAAGACATGTTTTTAAGCAACTTTTTTGCGAAAAGATTTGGTTTGTATTCGAAAAAGCTATACCTTTGCATCCGCTTTCGAGAACGAACGACACTTGAAGCTAACG
>UQTI01000088.1 GCA_900543975.1 uncultured Prevotella sp.
AAAGGTAACAAGCATAATGATTAAAAAAAAGGCTGCATCGCGGACACGCTTACGAGCGACCTCGCCAGTATAGCCGTTGTGGTTGCCACGCAGAAGGCGCACAAGGTGGCGGTTCTTACGTCTTAGCACCGTCATGGCCCACACCACCACCACGAACATGGCGGTGAGCACGGCAAGGGCAAAAACCATCAATATGCGGTCGTGCTCGGCAGCCTTGCGGTCAGCCACCGCCTTGTCATATTCATAATGGGCGCGTAGCTGCTCTATGCGCTCTGCCGTGAGCAGACGGTCTATGCGGTCGCTCTCCTTTAAATAGGTGTCATAGGCATCGGCCGACTCTTTGGCACGTCCCAGCTTGTTGAGGAGCTGTGCTCTCATGAGCAGATACCTCGACGTGAGCGGTCTGACCTCAGGCCCGATGGCAAGAAGCGAGTCGACGGTCTCAAGCGCACGGCCATAGCGGCCCTCACGCATGTCGAGGTTCGTGCGTATAATATAATAAGGTGCATAATAGGACATGGAGGTGCCTGGCATCATGACCTGGCGACATTTCTTCATCCACTCGCCACACAGCTTCATGTTGCCACGCTCCATCTCCACATCGGCGTGCATGGCGAGCAGACGCGCACGCATCCAGTTGCGTGAGTCCACATATCCGTTGGAGCAATGCCACTTGTAACCACGCTCCACCTTACGCAGAATGATGTCGGCAGAGTCGACACGCTGCTCTTTCATGTAGATGCTTATAACCTGCAGGCCGATAGACAGGTAGGTGTCGGGAGCAACGACCGACTTATAGTTGGGACACAACCGCATGGCCTCATGGATATATGACGAGGCGAGGGAGGTAAGACCGAGCCTCAACATAAACTGTCCTTGCGCCCGTCGCGCAATGGCCTTCAGCTCGGGCATGGGGGTTGTCTCAGCCAACCGACACACGCGGTCAAGATAAATCTTCGTCTTGTCCATGTCGCCATGGCGGAAGAGCCAGTCGACATACATGTTACATATCTGAAAATAATATTTCTTGTTTTTCTGTTCTCTCAACACATCGAAGCTGCCAAGCATAAGGTCCACCATCTGCTTGTTTGCCGGGTCTTTATAATGCATCTCACAGATGCGCTCCACGATACGCCTACAGCTGTCCTCGCTCACAGCTTCAGCAGTGGCCGGTTGAGGTTTGGCTGCAAGCTTTGTGGGCAACGACAGCAAGAAAAAGACAACAAGGGCTGTGGGCAACATGCTCAACACATGTGCCGTGTCTTTTAGCTGCAATAAGTAGTTTTTGAGAAACATATATCCGTTTTTATCTTCTCTACATTCGTTTTCTTTCTTCTGTTCTCCTTAAGAACCGATTTTATATTTATTTCGCAAAAATACAAAATATTGCCTTATTTTGTCCTATTTTTTGTCTCATTTCGCTTTTTTTGCTCGTTTTTAGGTGAAAAAACGTGTTCGTCAACGTTTTTTCGCCATCAAGCGCTGGGCGATTACAACATTATTGGCTAAATTCGCAAAACGGAATAACCAACACTATTCTCCGCCAACACAACATCATCTTATATATTTCTATCAGCTATGCTCCTCCTCTCAAGGCGATAGGGGGCGGCATAGCTGAGCTGTTTTTAAGTAGGTGTTCAAAATTAATTTAAATATATGCGATTAATTTTGAACACCTACTTATAAAAAACTTCTCTTACCGTTCTTTTTTTATACCCGCAGCAAGCTGTTTATGCTTTTTTTTCATTACTTTTGCAGCAATGGCATTTTCCAACCGAAGAATGCCGACAAAACCGACGGGTGTCTTTAACCGATGGACAATATTAGAAGAGTAGCGACATTTGTTTTACTGTTGTGCATGGCGACAGCAGCACAAGCACAGTTTGGATGGCAGTGGATAAGCAGCCAGCCCATGGACGGCGTGTCCCAACTGTGGATGCGACGCACATACACCAACCTGCCTTACACAGACCGCGCTACCATAACCCTTGCGTCCAACGGCATGGCGCGGCTCTATGTCAACGGACGCTATGTGAACCCTGCTCCCGTAGCGCCACAATGTTTCTATGCCCATAACAGCCGCATCATGCAGACCTTCGACGTTAGCCCATACATCGTAAGGACCGACACGCTCGACATCGCCCTGTGGTGCGCATCGGCCAACGGGGAGCCGTGTGCTGCCGCCCTGCGCCTCGACGCACACGACAAGGAAAGCGGCGTGGGGTTCACCGCCACTACCGACACCACATGGATGTGCCGCCCTGCAACGGTGCAGACCGACAGCTCTGGCTACGAATGGGCCGACGGCACACAATGGCACTCTACATGGAGCTACAACGAAACCGACTGGGCACGATGGACACCTGCCATCGCTCTAAAAGAGAAAACTGAACACCCAAAGACAGAACAGGAAAAGGCAGAATATCCAAAAGGTGCATGCAGACCATTGTGCCTTGCCGTAAAGGCCGTAACCGAAGCCTCTCCTACAGAAACCGACAAACGAAGCGTTACCTACGCCTTCCCCCACGCCTTCATGGGCTTTGTGCGCGTGACCATACGCGACGCAAAACCTGGCGAGACCATTTTCATCAACGGCATGCGTTACATCTGCAACGGCACCATTGACGAGCAGGCCATAGGGCGCTTCGCCATGCTGCCCTGGCGCTCTGTAACCATTACCGGCGACCGTCGGTTCAAGCCTGAACAGGTGCAGAACGTGGAGGGATTGGAGATGGAAGCTGCACCCCAACCCAAGGATTTTCGTCATTGGGAAGAATAAGACAAAGCCCTAAGGATCGCTTGGGATAATAAAACGAATCATTTTATATTTTGTTTTTCGCTCAAAAACAAATAATCACAATTAATTGTTATTAATTTTGAATTAAAAAGCAAGTATTTATGATTTTTTTTATTTAACTGACTAAAAATCGCTACCTTTGCAAAAGAAAATCATGCAACTCAATTTTATTATATGAATTTAAAACCTACAATCTGCCATGTGGCTGTTTTGATGGCAGCTGCAATGATGGCATTAACCGTTTCGGCACAAAAAGTGAAAACAGGCATTGAGATGCTCAAAGCCAACAATTTCAAACAACTTGAAGGCAAGCGCGTAGGCCTCGTCACCAACCCTACAGGCGTTGACAACTTCATGAAGTCGGACATCGACATCCTTCATGAAGCAAAGAACGTGAAGCTCGTGGCGCTCTTCGGCCCCGAGCACGGCGTGCGTGGCAGCGTTCATGCCGGCGACCATGTGGGCAACGCCGCAGACCCCACAACAGGCGTTCCCGTCTACTCGCTCTACGGCAAGAGCCGCATCCCCTCAAAGGAGATGCTGCAGGGCATCGACGTGCTCATCTACGACATCCAGGACATCGGCTGCCGCTCGTTCACCTACATCAGCACCCTTGGCAACATCATGAAAGCAGCCGCCGAGAACGGCATCAAGGTGATGGTGCTCGACCGTCCCAACCCCTTAGGCGGTCTGAAGGTTGAAGGCAACCTCGCTGAGGACGACTGCCTGTCGTTCGTCTCGGCGTTCAAGATTCCTTATGTCTACGGCCTCACACCCGGCGAGGTGGCTCTGCTGCTCAACGGCGAGAACATGCTGGGCAAGAAGTGTGACCTTGAGGTTGTGAAGATGAAAGGCTGGAAGCGCAAGATGACCTACGAGCAGACAGGGCTGCAGTGGGTGCTACCCTCACCCCACATCCCTCAACCCGTGTCAGCACCCTTCTACTCGGTTTCGGGCATCGTGGGCGAGCTTGACAGCATCTCTATCGGCGTGGGCTACACCCTGCCCTTCCAGATGTTCGGAGCTCCATGGATCAAGGCTCCCGAACTGGCACAGCGTCTTAACGCCCTCAACCTGCCGGGCGTGATGTTCCGCCCCATGTATTATAAACCTTTCTATGCCTTCGGCAAGGGAGAGGAGCTTCAGGGCGTGCAGGTCTACCTCACCGACTATGAGAAGGCCAAGCTCACCAGCATCCAGTTCTATGTCTTGCAGGAGCTTTACAGCCTCTACCCCGACCACGACGTGCTGGCAAAATGTACGAAGCGCCACGCCATGTTCGACAAGGTGTGCGGCTCAAAGCAGATCCGTCAGCTCTTCATGAAGCGTCACAAGTGGGAGGACGTGCAGGCCTACTGGGACAAGGATGCCGAAGCGTTCAAGAAGCTCTCAAAGAAATATTGGCTGTATAAATAAAAAAGAAAACAAAACCTACAACAATGGAAGCAAAACCTAAGAAGCAGCGTATAACATCTATTGACATCCTGCGAGGAATGACCATAGCAGGCATGATTTTGGTAAACAACCCCGGCGGACCCGAAGAGGCAACATACGCACCTCTGCAACACGCCGAATGGTTCGGTCTGACACCAACAGACCTTATCTTCCCGTTCTTCATGTTCATCATGGGCATCACCACCTACCTGTCACTCAAGAAGTTCAAGTTTGAGTGGTCAACGGCGTGTGCCCTTAAAATCTTGAAGCGCGCCTCGCTGTTGTGGCTCATCGGTCTCGGCCTGTCGCTACTCTTCATGCTGTGTCGCGGCACCGAAGATCCGCTCGGCCACCTGCGCATCCTCGGCGTGTTCCCGCGTCTGGGTATCTGCTACGGCCTTGCTGCCCTCATCGGCATCACCGTGAAGCACAAGTTCTTGCCATGGCTCATCGCCGCCATGTTCGTGGTCTATTGGATCTTGCTCGTCACCATGAACGGCTACGCTCATGACGAGACCAACATCATAGCCATCATCGACAACGCCATCCTTGGCGCCAACCACGTCTATCGTTGGGAGAGTCCCGACCCCGAAGGTATTCTCAGCACCATCCCCGCCTTGGGCCATGTGCTCATCGGCTTCTGCGTGGGCAAGTTTGTCATGGAGCTTCATGACATCAACGACAAGATAGAGCGTCTGTTCGTCATCGGTGCCGTTCTGGCCATCGGCGGCTGGCTGCTCAGCTATGGCTGTCCGCTCAGCAAGAAGCTGTGGACCCCCACCTTCGCCATGGTGACCTGCGGTCTCGGCTCTGTTGTGTTAGCTCTCCTCACCTGGCTCGTCGACAAGCAAGGCAAGCAGGGCTTTGCCACCCGCTTCTTCCAGGTGTTCGGCTGCAACCCGTTGGCCATCTTCGTGTGGTCAGACCTGCTGCTCATACCCTTCGGCATCTATAATCTGTTGGGCGACACCAGCATACACCAGTTCCTCTACGACACATGCTATTGCAGCATCTTCGGCGACAAGTTTGCCTCGCTGCTCTATTCCATCACCTATGTCCTGATCAACTGGGCCTTCGGTCTGTACCTCTTCAAGAAGAAGATCTACATCAAGTTGTGATTTCTGACGAGTTGACGAGTTCTTGCTTAGGCAAACGGCAAAGCCGAGCGGACAAGGAGATTTGATTTTCCTTGTTAATCGTTATTCTCTGAACTTAAGCAAAACAAAGCAAAGCAAAATTAAAACAATCCAAATATATGATTTTATTAGCAGATAGTGGTTCCACCAAGACCGATTGGTGTCTGGCGGAAAACGGTAAGGCTCTGAAGAGCATCAAGACACGCGGCACAAACCCGTTCTTCCAGACCGAAGACGAGATTGCTGCAGAGATAGAGGCATCGCTCCTGCCTGAGTTGCCTTCAAACGAGATCGACGACGTCTTCTTCTATGGTGCCGGATGCACCGCAGAGAAGCAGCCCGTTCTGGAAGCAGCCTTGCGCCGTCATCTTAACGTGAAAGGTCGTCTGGAGGTAGCATCCGACATGCTGGCTGCCGCACGCAGCATCTGTGGCCATGAGGCTGGCATCGCCTGCATCCTCGGCACAGGCAGCAACTCATGCCTCTATGACGGCGAGAAGCTGGTCAAGAACGTGTCGCCTTTAGGTTTCATCCTTGGCGATGAGGGCAGTGGCGCCGTGTTGGGTAAGAACCTCGTGGGCGACATCCTCAAATGCCAGTTGCCTGAGCACATACGCCAGCGCTTTGAGGAGAAATTCCACCTCACAGGTCCCGAGATCATTGAGCGCGTCTACCGTCAGAAGATGCCTAACCGCTTCCTTGCATCGCTCGTGCCGTTCCTGGCAGAGAACATCGAAGACGAGAGCATTGACCGCTTTGTGGTAGAAAATTTCCGCCGCTTCCTCGTGCGCAACATCCGCCTCTACGACGGATGGGACAAGCTGCCCGTAGGCTTCAACGGCTCTATCGCTTACTATTTCCGTCCGCAGCTCGAAAAGGCTCTCAAGGCTGAGGGCATGACCCTCGGACGCATCATCAAGGCTCCTATGGAGGGATTGATTGAATATCACAAGTAAGAGATTAATGTTTTAAAAAAAGCGCGAAGCGCAAAACAATCATCAGTCATCAACAATTAAAACATAAAAAAAATGGCATTTGTAAAGATAAGTGAGCAGCCGTCACTCTATGACGACCTCGAGAAGAAGAGCGTTCACGAACTGCTCGTAGACATAAACACAGAAGACAAGAAGGTGGCTCTGGCCGTAGAGAAGGCCCTGCCACAGATAGAAGACCTGGTTACACGCATCGTGCCGCGCATGAAGAAGGGCGGTCGCGTGTTCTACATGGGTGCCGGCACGAGCGGCCGTCTCGGCGTGCTCGACGCTTCGGAGCTGCCCCCCACATTCGGTGTGCCCTCGACCTACGTCTACGGCCTCATCGCCGGTGGCGACTATGCCCTGCGCAACGCCGTTGAGAACGCTGAGGACGACACCAAGCGCGGATGGGAAGAGCTGAAAGAGTTTGACATCAACGAGAACGACACCGTGATAGGCATCGCCGCATCGGGCACAACCCCTTATGTTATCGGCGCTTTGCACGAGGCACGCGCTCACGGCATCCTCACAGGCTGCATCACCTCTAACCCCGACTCGCCCATGGCAGCCGAGAGCGACGTGGCCATCGAGACCGTTGTAGGCCCCGAGTTTGTGACCGGTAGCTCACGCATGAAGTCGGGCACAGCCCAGAAGATGGTTCTCAACATGATTTCTACAACCCTGATGATCCAGCTCGGCCGTGTCAAGGGCAACCGCATGGTAAACATGCAACTCACCAACAAGAAGCTTGTTGACCGCGGCACACGCATGATCATCGACGAGCTGGGCCTCAGCTATGAGCAGGCCAACCACCTGCTGCTCGCCCACGGTTCGGTGAAGAAGGCCATCGATGCTTATCGTCTCGTCAACAGCTAAACCACCAAGCAAAGAGTTTTTTAAGACCATAGCCCTTTAAACAACCGACAAGGGTTGACGACCACAAGGTTAACGACCAAAAGAAAGGTTTAACGGCCAAAAGGTTTAACGACCAAAAAAGTTCGCGACCGCAAGGTTATCGACCACTGAAGGTTTTTAAAGACAATGGTGACAATTTTTTTCTTTTGCCACGCTTTATGCCGGCAAGAAAAAGATTGTTGCTGTTGTCTCTCTTTTTTTTATTCAATAGAGTTTGGGGATAAGGCGAAAATCATTCAACCAACCTCAGGCTTACAGTACAAATCCATTCAACTTTTTCTAGGGTAGTACAGAATTTTCTCATTTAACCCAAATCGCTCATTAGACCGTTTTGGGTTAAATGAACTTTCGCAAAGTTTATTATTCACATCGCTCATCGTAAGTGCCGTGTTTACCCTTCGTAAGTGCCGTGTTTGCGCTTCGTAAGTGCCGTGTTTACGACTCGTAAAAGCCATGGTTACGCGTCGTAAATGCCATGTCTGCAATTTTCAAGTGATGGTGTTTTGGCTTACAAGCATACTTTGCAAAGGATGCAAAAATGTTAAAACAGGAGCATTTTTACCCTAATTTTGCATAAATATACAGAATGACAAAAAGATAGCAAACAAGGCTTTATTCTCTCACAATGTACGAATAAATAGTTAAAATTAAATCACGAATTGTTAACGGTTCTTAAATACACCCCTCTTTTGTCATTAAGCCTCTTTGAGGTCGTCAAAGAGGCTTAATGAGACTGTCAAAGAGCCTCTTTGACAACGCAATAAAGGCACTTTCATTTTGTCAAATGG
>UQTI01000089.1 GCA_900543975.1 uncultured Prevotella sp.
AGAAAAATGGGTCAAACATGCACAATCGTTCAGATGTCGACTCTTGTCAGCGTGCCATCCGTGCCATAGAAATAGAGGAGCATAACCTGCATCACCCAATGCCCGAACGAGAGTTGCCTCCTGTTTCATCTCTCATCATAGGTCTCGATATTGATCGTGATGAACGACGTGCTAAAATTACGCGTCGTCTGCGACAGCGACTTGATGAAGGTATGGTTGACGAGATTCGCAGCATTCTAAATAAAGGAGTCGCTCCTGAAGACCTTATTTATTATGGCCTTGAATATAAATATGTGACAGAACATGTCATTGGTAAGCTTTCCTTTGATGAGATGTTCCGTCAACTTGAGATTGCAATTCATCAGTTTGCTAAGCGTCAGATGACATGGTTCCGTGGTATGGAGCGACGAGGCTTTACCATACATTGGATAAGTGCTTCTCTATCAATGGAACAGAAAATAAATGAGATAAAACAACTTTACAACGACAGCCTGAAACAATAAAGCTTATGATAACAGATAACCGATGGGGCATAATTTATTGTCCGAAACATGAACCTCTGCATCGTGGCAAGAAATGGGAGCGTATAGAGCAATGTTTGCATGAAAACAACATTGAGTTTGATTTTGTGCAGAGTGAAAATACGGGTAGTGTGGAACGTCTTGTCAAGATGCTCATCAATAACGGCTACAAGACAATCGTTATTGTGGGTGGTGATTCTGCTCTAAACGATGCTGTCAACTGCCTGATGCAGGTAGACAAGGCTACGCGCGACAGCATAGCTCTTGGTGTCATTCCAAATGGCCTAATGAACGATTTCGCTCATTTTTGGGGATTCCGTGAGCGTGAAATAGAGCAAACCGTTTCATGGTTGAAAGCTCGCCGTTTGCGCAAGATCGATCTTGGGTGCATACGTTACACTAACAAACATGGAGATGCCTGTCATCGCTATTTCCTAAATTGTGTAAACATCGGTCTTATTGCTTCTATTATGAATCTGCGCCGTCAGACACGTCATCTTTTTGGCTCACGAACCTTGTCGTTTCTATTCTCTTTTATGCTTCTTATATTTCAGCGCCTTGAGTATAAAATGCATCTGAAGATAAATTCAGACACCGTAAAGCGTAATGTTATGACTGTTTGTATTGGCAACTCTACAGGTTATGGTCAAACGCCTAATGCTGTGCCATATAATGGTTTGCTTGACGTATCGGTTGTTTATCATCCTGAGATGACACAGCTCTTTGAGGGATTTTATCTCTTTGTGCGTGGTAAGTTTCTTAATCATCGTAGCGTGCATCCGTATCGTACGCAAAAGGTGGAGGTGCTTGAGGCTAAGAAGGCTCTTGTTGGCATAGACGGAAGGTTGATGAACACTCCTGTAGGTCCCTTCTCTGTAACGGTAGAACAAGAAATAATAAATTTCATGATTCCAAAATAGAACGTTCTTTTTATTTTGTAATTTAACCCAAATCGGTCGTTAGGGCTTGCTTGTATTTTGGCTTTTTAGAAGAGTTGATTTTGTTTGGCTTTTAATGAGCAATAGCGAGCTATTGCGAATTAAAAACAAGCAAAAGACACCTTATAAAAAACAAAAGACTGCAAGCAGTTATAAAAACGACATAAAACGGCCTAATGACCGATTGGGGTTAGATATCTGCAATGAATAAAAGCAACAAGCACCACAAAACCTGTTGTGCTTGTTGCTTTTATCTACTGTTTAGACAGTTCCTCTATTTTTTATGACCTTTGCTTTTTATACAAAACAGCTTAACCCATTCTTGAGATCTCTATTAGCTCCTCCTTGTTGAGAATCTTTATGTTGCGGCGGTATATCTCAATAAGCCCTTCAGATGCAAAGGCAGAGAGTGTGCGAATAGCGTTGCTTGTTGTCATGTTTGAGAAGCATGCGAGATCTTCTCTGCTCATAGACAAGCACGATTTGCCCTCATCGGTTTCTGTGCCATACTCATCGGTGAGCATTAGCAACGTCTCTGCCAGTCGGCCACGGATATGTTTCTGTGTGAGGTTTACAATGCGTTCATCAGACCCTCCGAGAATTTTTGCAAGGTGTCTAAGAATAAACATTGCCACGCTGGTGTTTTCTGACGCTAACCTCTCGACAAATTCAAGAGGAAGTTGGGCAATGACAGTAGGCTCAAAGGCAATACTGTTGGTCTTATAAGTCTCGTTGGCAAAATAAGCTCTAAAGGCAAAAAACTCTTTTGCTTTAACTATGCGCAGAATTTGTCTTCTACTGCCGCTTCCCACTCCGTCTTTGTATATCTTGGCTTTGCCGCTTATAATATACATCATGTGTGTAGGGGTGCCGTGGTCATTATAAATCAGTTCACCTGTTTTATAATGGCGTATATCAATATTGCGTGAAAGCTCAGCTTTTTGTTCGCCAGTAAGAGGTTCCCACATATTAGCTATTTCTTTTACAACGTCTTGCTTTCTAGGTTCATTGGCATTTTCCATCGATCGTTTCGGTTTTGTTTATTTTTGGTGGTAGAGTTTCAACCACGTTTGTTACATTTGCAAATGTACATTTTTTCAATTTATTAATGAAATTTTTTATGTGTTTTTTTCTTGATTTAGTAAAAAATTTTTTTTGAATAAAAAATGCTCACCACTTTAAACCGTACAACTCTAAATTGTACTTTACATTGTGTCGGCACACAGTTGTACTTTCGATGTTGCGGCATGCTCATATAACAATATGATGAGATGTAATATGAATTTTTTTGAAAATATTGTACTATTATTTTGTTTAAATTAAAAAAAATGTCTAACTTTGAATTCGTAAGGCGAAGCTGGCATTCGCTAGCTATAACCTATATTAACGTTTTGATAAATAAATTAACGCCTTAAAAGAAAATATGAGTTATCTGCGATTCGAAAAAGCTCTGATGACCAACCTGGAAGAATCATTGCCAAGAGAGCTGCTACGTACCAACCGTTCAGGAGCCTACTCGTGCTCTACGATTGTCGACTGCAACACTCGAAAGTATCATGGTCTGCTTGTTGTGCCCGTTCCAGAGATTGATGACGAGAACCATGTGTTGTTGTCATCTCTCGACGTGACAGTGGTGCAGCATGGTGCCGAATTCAACCTTGGTTTGCATAAATATCAGGGCAACAATTTTAGTCCTAAAGGTCACAAATATATCCGTGAGTTCGACTGTGACAAGGTGCCCACGACCATTTATCGTGTAGGTGGTGTGGTGCTCAAAAAAGAAGTTGTGTTCCAGCATTATGAGGACCGTATCCTCATACGTTACACGCTTGTTGATGCCCACTCAGACACAAAACTGTTGTTACGTCCGTTCCTGGCTTTCCGTAGTGTCAGACAGTTTACACATGAAAATTCTGTTGCCTCACGAAAATACAATGAAGTGGAGAACGGTATCAGTACATGCATGTATGCAGGGTATCCTGAGCTTTACATGCAGTTTAGCAAAAAGGTTAGTTTTAACTTCAAGCCCGATTGGTATCGTGGCGTGGAATATCCTAAGGAGCAAGAGCGTGGCTACGCTTCAAACGAGGACCTTTATGTGCCTGGATATTTTGAGGTAGACATAAAGAAAGGTGAGAGCATTGTCTTCTCTGGCTCTACATCTGAGTGTAAACCTCGTGGTCTGTCGCATCTCTTCCAAAAAGAGGTAGACGAGAGAAGTCCGCGTGACAACTTCTTCCATTGTCTTGTAAACGCTGCACACCAGTTCCATAAACGTACAAGCAAGGACGAACGTTATCTGCTTGCCGGTTATCCTTGGTTCAAGTGCCGTGCACGTGACACGTTCATTGCCCTCCCCGGTCTGACCCTTTCTATTGAGGAACAAGACTATTTTGAGCTGGTTATGAAGACTGCAGAGCGCGGTTTGCGCGAGTTTATGGCTGACAAACCTCAGACCGGTTACATGGTTGAGGTGGAACAGCCTGATGTCATGTTGTGGGCTATTTGGGCAATACAACAATATGACAAACATGCAGGACGTCAGAAATGCTCGCAAATGTATGCAAAACTACTTAAAGACATCATTTATTTTATCCTTGATGACAAGCATCCTAACCTTGTTGTAAAAGACAATGGTTTGCTCTATACCGAAGGACGTGAGAAAGCCGTGACATGGATGAACTCTACCGTTAATGGACATCCTGTTGTGCCGCGTACAGGTTATATCGTAGAGTTTAACGCGTTGTGGTATAATGCGCTTAAATTCTGTGCCGATGTTGCTGCTTACAGTAACGACCATGTTGCTGCAGAAAAGCTTGAGACGCTTGCAGACCAGTGTCGTACGTCATTCGTAGCAACATTCCTTAACCAGTATGGATATCTTTTCGATTATGTGGGAGGTGCCGATGCCGATTGGAGTGTGCGGCCAAACATGATCTTTGCCGTCGCTCTCGACTATTCGCCTCTGGAGCCTTCTCAGCAGAAGAGTGTTCTTGACATGTGTACCCGTGAGCTTCTCACACCTAAGGGCTTGCGTTCTTTGTCTCCTAACAGCACAGGCTATAACCCGATGTATGTCGGTCCACAGACACAGCGCGATTTCGCTTACCATCAGGGAACAGCATGGCCGTGGCTTGGAGGTTTCTATATGGAGGCTTGTCTGCGTGTCTATAAACGCACACGTCTGAGCTTCATCCAGCGACAGATGGTAGGCTATGAGGACGAGATGTCTCAACATTGTCTTGGTACAATTCCTGAACTGTTTGACGGCAATCCACCGTTCCACGGACGAGGAGGTATCTCGTTTGCCGTTAATGTGGCAGAGGTGTTGCGCACACTCGAATTACTTGAAAAATATAAATACTAAAACAGAAGGAGGACAATTATCATGAAAGTACTTATGTTCGGATGGGAGTATCCTCCTCATGTGTATGGTGGACTCGCTACCGCTAACTTTGGTATATCACAGGGTCTTCATGCTCAAGGAGATGTAGAGACGGTGTTGTGTCTACCGCGTCCTTTCGGCGATGAAGACCAGACAGCATGCCGCATTGTGGCTATGAACTGTGTGCCTATTGCATGGCGTGATGTCGACTACGACTATGTAAAGAGCCGCATCTCTAACGTGATGGATCCCGACTATTATTATCACTTGCGTGACCATATCTATGCCGATTTCAACTATATGCACGTCAACGACCTTGGCTGTATGGAGTTTGCTGGCGGCTATCCATCTAACCTGCACGAGGAGATCAACAACTATTCTATCATTGCAGGTGTGGTGGCACGCACAGAAGAGTTTGACATCATTCATGCACACGACTGGTTGACCTATCCTGCCGGCATAAACGCCAAGCATGTCAGCGGCAAACCGTTGTGCATACATGTTCATGCAACCGATTTTGACCGTTCGCGCGGAAAGGTGAACCCCACGGTTTATGCCATAGAGAAAGACGGTATGGACAATGCCGACTGTATAATGTGTGTGTCAGAACTTACAAGACAGACCGTAATACACCAGTATCACCAAGACCCGCGCAAATGTTTTACCATGCACAATGCCGTTTATCCTTTGCGTCAGGAACTTCAAGACATTCCACGTCCCGACCACACAGGACGCGATAAGGTGGTTACCTTCCTTGGCCGTATCACTATGCAGAAAGGTCCTGAATATTTTGTTGAAGCAGCCAACATGGTGTTGCACCGCACACACAACGTGCGTTTCTGCATGGCAGGAAGCGGCGACATGATGGATCAGATGATCTATCTCGCAGCAGAGCGTGGCATCGCCGACCGGTTCCATTTCCCGGGCTTCATGCGAGGGAAACAGGTTTACGAGTGTCTGAAAGACTCTGACGTTTATGTCATGCCCTCGGTGAGCGAGCCGTTCGGTATCTCGCCCCTTGAGGCTATGCAGTGTGGCACGCCCACTATCATATCCAAGCAGAGCGGATGTGCCGAGATTTTGGACAACTGTATAAAGGTCGACTATTGGGACATCAACGCCATGGCCGATGCTATCTACTCTATCTGCCACAACGACAGCCTCTTCCATTACTTGCAGGAAGAGGGTAAGAACGAGGTAGACCAGATAACATGGGAGAAGGTGGGTCAACGCATACGCGACCTGTATATAAGAGTAATGAATCACCAACTATAACACGAACCTAACATTCAAATTTTTCAGATGAAGACAATTTGTTTATATTTCGAAATACATCAGATAATACAGCTTAAGCGTTATCGTTTCTTCGACATCGGTACCGACCACTATTATTATGATGACTATGAGAACGCGCGTATAATAAATGACATTGCAGAGCGTTCTTACATTCCGGCACTTAACGCCATGCTTGAGATGATCAAGCAGAATGGCAAGTATTTTAAAGTGGCTTTCTCTCTTTCAGGTGTTGGCATGGAGCAGTTGGAAATGCACGCTCCTCAGGTTATCGAAAAGCTACAGGAACTTAACAACACAGGGTGCGTAGAGTTCTTGGCAGAGCCTTACTCTCACGGTTTGGCTTCCCTCGTAAACGAGGAGAGCTTCAAGAAGGAGGTTAAGCGTCAGTGTGACAGAATGAAGGAGTATTTTGGACAGACGCCCAAGGTTCTTCGCAACTCATCTCTCATCTATAGCGACGACATCGGTCTGCAGGCTGCTCAGATGGGATTCAAGGGCATGCTCACCGAAGGTGCCAAGCATGTGCTCGGATGGAAATCGCCACATTATGTTTACAACTGCGCGCTTGCTCCTGATCTTAAACTTTTGCTGCGCGACGTTACGCTCAGCGATGACATCTCGCTGCGTTTCAGCAATAAAGACTGGGACGGCTATCCTCTCTTTGCAGACAACTATATTGACCGCATTGCCTCAATGCCCGAGGAGGAGAAGGTCATTAACATCTTCATGGAGCTGTCAGCGTTAGGTATTGCCCAGCCTCTGTCAAGCAACATCCTCGATTTCTTGAAGGCCCTGCCTGTTTGCGCCAAAACAAAGGGCATCAATTTCGCTACTCCTTCAGAGATCTGTGACACGTTTAACAGCGTTAGCGGACTGGATGTTCCCGACACACTTAGTTGGACTGATGAGGAACGCGATGTAAGTAGCTGGTTGGGTAACCCCATGCAACGCGAAGCTTTCAATAAGCTTTATAGCATTGCAGACCGTGTGCGCATTGCTGATGATCCTCGCGTGAACCAAGATTGGGACTATCTGCAGGCTTCAAACAACTTCCGCTTTATGACGACCAAACCGTCTAACGTTGGTGTTGACCGCGGAATCTACAGCAGTCCGTTCGATGCTTTCACAAACTATATGAACGTGCTTGGCGACTTCTTGAGCCGTGTAAACTCGCTCTATCCAGAGGAGATTGACAATGACCAACTTAACTCTCTGCTGACGACCATCAAAAATCAGGACGAGGAGCTTGAGGTCAAGAACAAGGAAATTGTTCGTCTTCAGACTAAGATAGAAAAGATTGAGGCTTCAGAAAGCAAGCTCCGCACAAAGCTTGATAAGGTACAGGAAACAGAGAAGAAGGCTATTGCCAAGACCAAGGCTGTGAAGAAGAAAGCTGAGGCGGCTGAAACCAAGGCGGTTGAAGAAACTGTAGAACCGGCTACGCCCAAGAAACGTACACGCAAACCTGCTGCTGAAAAGAAATGATGTGTTGTCTCTTTCTGTGAGACCAACATATAAAAACGTATATTAAACATTGTGTGACGATGGTGTGCCAAGAGCGTCGTATTGCTTTTGGCTCACCATCGTTTCTTGTTACCATGTATTATCCCTTACAATGAATTGGGCTCACCCGATATATCTAGGGGGAAACTTTTTGATTCTACAGAAAATTTATACCTTTGTGCCATGAATAATCAAGGACTATTAGCATTGGCACAGTTAATCCTGCCATCAGAGATACTTACAAATTTTGAAGTAGTACGTGTAGAAGAAGAGGCATCCCTTATCCGCATCTATCT
>UQTI01000090.1 GCA_900543975.1 uncultured Prevotella sp.
TCTTGAACACCAGCTCCTGGAAGTGGCGTTTCACCTCATCGTAAATCTGGTTGGCAAGACGCAGGCGGCTGTCATACATCGTGAGCAGGAATCCCTCAATCTCGAGTTGCGGGTTCAGGCGGCTCTTTATGATCTTTATGGTGTTGAGCAGCTTGCTGATGCCCTCAAGGGCGAAATACTCACATTGCACGGGTATGACAACCGAGTCGGCAGCCGTGAGGGCGTTCACCGTGATGAGGCCGAGCGACGGGCTACAGTCGATGAGTATGAAGTCATACTCGTCGCGTATCGTCGCGAGCATGTTCTTTATCACGTTCTCGCGGTTGGGCAGGTTGAGCATCTCTATCTCCGCACCCACAAGGTTGATGTGGCTGGGTATGATGTCGAGGCCGTTGATGTCGGTGGTGTAAATGGCATCGCGCACGTCGGCGTGGTCTATTATGCACTCATAAATGGAGCAGTCCACCTCCTTAATGTCCACGCCCAGGCCGCTCGATGCGTTGGCCTGAGGGTCGGCATCGATGACGAGGACCGATTTCTCGAGCGTAGCAAGCGACGCTGCCAGATTGATGGTAGTGGTTGTTTTGCCCACTCCTCCTTTCTGATTGGCTAATGCGATGATTTTTCCCATGTTAGTTTATTCTCTCTGTTTTTTTACGGAAATTCTTTGGCAAAGTTACATATTTTATGCGAGAAATGGGTCATTTAAACCTTTTTTCGTACTTTTGTACGCAAATTAGATGTAAAAAATATGAACACAAACAAACCATTGCTACTTATTTCCAACGATGACGGCTATCACGCCAAGGGCATAAACGCGCTTGTAGACATGTTGTCCGACCTTGCCGACATCGTGGTGTGTGCTCCCGAGTCGGCACGCTCCGGCTTCGCGTGCGCCTTTACCGTGAACGATCCGCTGCGTCTGAAGCTGCGCAGAGAACGTGAGGGCATGAAGATGTGGTCATGCACAGGAACGCCTGTCGACTGTGTGAAACTGGCTCTTGACCAGCTCTTTGACGGTCGTCGTCCCGACCTGATCATTGGTGGCATAAACCACGGCGACAACGCCAGCGTGAACGTACACTATAGCGGCACCATGGGCATCGTCATCGAGGGTTGCATGAAATATATCCCGTCGATAGCCTTCTCGCTTGCCGATTTCAGTAGCGATGCTTGCTTCGAACCGCTGCGTCCTTACGTCCGCGAGATGGTGCAGCGTGTGCTCCGCGAGGGGTTGCCTAAGGGCGTGTGCCTGAATGTCAACTTCCCCAAAGCCAACGAGTTTAAGGGTGTGCGTGTGTGCCGCATGGCGCATGGCACATGGTTCAACGAGTGTGTGAAGAATGACCACCCGCGCGGCTACAGCTATTTCTGGATGACAGGCAGCTATCGTAACGATGAGCCTGAGGCCACCGACACCGACAACTGGGCTTTGACCCACGGCTATGTGGCTGTCACGCCGACGCAGATTGATGTGACGGCTTATGAAATGATTGAGCGAATGAAAGACTGGGAGACGTTATGAAATATTATCTTATCGTGGGCGAGGCGAGCGGTGACCTGCACGCCTCGCGTCTCATGCTATCGCTCCGAAAGGAGGACCCCGATGCCGAGTTTCGCTTCTTCGGCGGCGACCTCATGTCGGCGGTGGGCGGCACGCGCGTGAAACACTACCGCGAGCTGGCTTACATGGGCTTCGTGCCTGTGCTGCTCCATCTGCGCACCATCCTGGGCAACATGAAAATGTGTAAGCGCGACATCGTGGAGTGGGCGCCCGACGTGGTCATTCTTGTCGACTATCCTGGCTTCAACCTCAACATAGCCCAGTATGTGCGTGCCCACACCTCCATACCGGTCTATTATTATATCTCGCCCAAGATATGGGCGTGGAAAGAGTGGCGCATCAAGAACATCCGTCGCGACGTGAACGAGATGTTCTCTATCCTTCCTTTCGAGATCGATTTCTACGAGCGCAAGCACCGTTACCCCATCCATTATGTTGGCAACCCCACGGCCGAGGAGGTGGAGCAGTTTAAAGCCGGGCAGCACCAGTCGTTTGAGGCGTTCTGTCATGACAACCAGCTCGATAACCGCCCCGTCATAGCCCTGCTTGCCGGCAGCCGACGACAGGAGGTGAAGGACAATCTGCCTGCCATGATCGAGGCAGCGTCGGCGTTTAAGGACAAATATCAGCTTGTGCTTGCCAAGGCCCCGTCGCTCGATGACGACTATTATGCTCCATTCCTGAAAGACAAGGACATAAAGGCGGTGAGCGACAAGACATACGCCTTGCTCTCACACTCAACGGCCGCTCTCGTGACCAGCGGCACAGCCACGCTTGAGACCGCTCTCTTCGGCGTGCCTCAGACCGTGTGTTACAAAACGCCCGTGCCGCGCCTCATCCGCTTTGCTTTCAACCATGTGCTGAAGGTGCGCTTCATATCGCTCGTAAACCTCATTGCTGACCGCGAGGTGGTGAGCGAACTGTTTGCCGAGCGCTTCAGCGTGGCGCAGATTCGTGACGATCTACGCTCCATCTTGCCTGGTGGAAGCCGCCGCGAGGCTATGCTCCAAGGCTATGACGACGTGGCATCGCGCCTCGGTCACACCTCTGCTCCCGACAATGCTGCCCGCATCATGGTGAAGCTGCTGAAAGGGTAGGACGTGTGTTGGCTGTTTCTCGGTTTTTTAGAGATGTTTTTCTCGTTTTTTTAGATGTTTTTCTCGATTTTTAAAGATGTTTTTCTCGTTTTTTTTGAACAGATTTTCTTGCTTTTTGAGATGTATAAAAACGTAGAAAAACGAATAAATATACAAAAATATAAGTTGAAATGAATAAATATCCAAAATCGCGATTGTAAGCGATTTTGGGTGTTTTTCTTTCTGTTTTGAAAAATAACGGGCGTTTTACTTATTGTTTTTGTTAACAACTCTTAAAATAGGGACGGTTTTGTCAAAGGGCCTCTTTGAGGCTGTCAAAGGGCCTTAATGAGCTCGTCAAAGAGCCTCTTTGAGGACGTCAAAGAGGCACTTTCAAATCGTAAGTTGGGCTCTTTTAGAACGCCGCTAAAAACAAGGGCAAAAATGCATAAATATGCAAAACGCTTCTGCCCTTTTTTCTTGCTGTTTTTGGCTCCTTTTGCCGCCGTTTTATTCTCTTCTGAATCTGCAATGTTTTGGCACGACAACAACGATTTTTTTGAACACGAATCACACGATTTTTTTTAATGATAATAACGATTTTTTTTGAACACGAATAACTCTCTAACACGATTTTTTTATGATAATAGCGATTTTTTTAAGACAATAGAGACAATTCTTTTTATGTGGCTTTTGTTTGCACCAATAATTTAAAGATTGTCTCTATTGTCTCTATTGTCGTTTAAAAATATCGTTGTTGTCGTGTTAAACATCGTTGTTGCGTGCCACAACATCGTTGTTGTCTTGAATAAAAAAAACGCAATGAAGATGGCTCCATTGCGTTTTTATATCTCTTCGTTAAGAGATTGTTTTTATAATCTTTTTCTCTTTGTCTTTTATGCGCACATGGTGAGCACCGTGTAGAGGTAGACCACGGCGGCGGGGAAAGCCATGAGTGAGGAGTCGAAGCGGTCGAGCATGCCACCGTGACCGGGCAGAATGTTGCCGCTGTCCTTGATGCCGATGGTGCGCTTGAAGAGCGACTCGACAAGGTCGCCCCATGTGCCGAAGAACACGACAACCAGTCCGAGACCCATCCACGCTGGCAGGGAGAGCACATGTCCACCCTCACCGCTGTTCATGAGATGGCCAATGAGTGCTGCCACGGCAAGCACCAAGATGCCGCCGCCAATGCTACCTTCCCAACTCTTGCCGGGGCTGACGCGCGGGAAGAGCTTGTGCTTGCCAAAGAGCGAGCCACTGAGGTAGGCTCCCGTGTCGTTTGTCCACAGGAAGATGAAGATGCTCAGCGGCAACATGCTGTCGTAAACCGTCACGCCGCCCTCGCTTCTGAACGCCACAACGTTGATCATGGCAAAGGGCAGGGCGATGTAAAGCTGCGAGAGCATGGTGTAAGCCCAGTTGTTTATTGGGTTCGGAGCCTTCGTGTACAGTTCGCTGATGAACAGGTAGACGACGGTGAGCAGATAGGGTATGAACACCGCCGACGGTGTGATGTTGCTACAGAACCCCGCGAAGGCGAGGAACAGGTATGTGCCCGCTGCTGTTGTGATGAAGCGGTTCACGCACACCCCCTCGATGTTGTTCACCAACCCCGTATATTCCCACACGGTGAGAGCTGTGACAACAGCAAAAAGGAATATCATGGCTTGTGGGCGCATGAAGCACACCACCACAGCTGCCACGAACAATGTGCCTGTTATGGCACGCGTTATCATGTTCTTAAGTTTGTCGCTCATTCTGACTGTCGCTTTTTTTGTTATTTCTCCTTGTTGCTGTCGCTGCTGTTGCCGCTGTTACCGCTTTCGCTTTCGCTATCGCTTCTGGCTTCAGCCTGCTCAGTTGCAGTTTTCTCGGCTTCATCCTTCTCAGCCGCAGCCTTTTCAGCTTGTGCCTTCTCTGCTTCCGCCTTCTCAGCCGCAGCCTTTTCAGCTTGTGCCTTTTCGTGCTCTGCCTGTGCTGCCTTCACAGCCTCGGGCATGTCTTCAAGCTTAGGCTCGTTGTCGTTGATGATCTCTTCCGTGCGGCTTTGCCATGGACGCTTGCCGAAAATCTTCTCCACGTCCTCAGCATATATGACCTCACGTTTGATGAGCATCTCTGCAAGCTGACGGTGTCCGTCGGCGTTCTCTTTAAGGATGTCCTTGGCGCGGGCATACTGCTGGTTGATCATCTTCAGCACCTCATCATCGATGAGCTTGGCTGTGGTCTCCGAGTAGGGACGCTGGAACTGATATTCCTGGTTGTTGTAGAAGCAGATGTTGGGCAGCGCGTCACTCATGCCGACGTATGCCACCATGCCGAACGCGCTCTTTGTGGCACGTTCAAGGTCGTTCATGGCACCTGTCGATATGTGTCCTGTGCAGAGTTCCTCGGCTGCTCGTCCTCCAAGCAGCGAGCACATCTCGTCGAGCATCTGCTCCTTTGTTGAGATCGGTCGTTCCTCAGGCAGGTACCAGGCGGCACCGAGCGCACGTCCGCGCGGCACGATGCTGACCTTGACCAGCGGGTTGGCGTGCTCACAGAACCACGACACGGTGGCGTGGCCGGCCTCATGGAGGGCGATGGTGCGCTTCTCCTCCAAGGTCATGATCTTTGTTTTCTTCTCAAGACCGCCTATTATGCGGTCCACGGCATCGAGGAAGTCTTGTCTTCCTACCGCCTTCTCGTTGCGGCGGGCGGCAATGAGGGCTGCCTCGTTGCACACGTTGGCGATGTCGGCACCCGAGAAGCCAGGCGTCTGCTTGGCCAGGAAGTCGATGTCGACGGTGTCGTCGGTCTTCACGGGACGCAGGTGAACCTGGAAAATCTCCTTGCGCTCTGGCAGGTCAGGCAGGTCAACGTTTATCTGGCGGTCAAATCGTCCGGCACGCAGCAGAGCCTTGTCGAGCATGTCGGCACGGTTGGTAGCTGCAAGAATGATCACGCCGCTGTTGGTTCCGAAGCCGTCCATCTCGATGAGCAAGGCGTTGAGCGTGTTCTCGCGCTCGTCGTTGCCGCCCATCGACGGGTTCTTTGCGCGGGCACGTCCCACGGCGTCGATCTCGTCGATGAATATTATACATGGAGCCTTCTCCTTGGCTTGGCGGAAGAGATCGCGCACGCGGCTTGCTCCCACGCCCACGAACATCTCGACGAAGTCGCTACCGCTCATTGAGAAGAACGGCACGCCAGCCTCGCCTGCCACGGCCTTGGCCAGCAGGGTCTTGCCCGTTCCCGGAGGGCCTACGAGCAACACGCCCTTAGGAATTTTTCCTCCCAGCTCGGTATATTTTTCAGGCTGTTTCAAGAACTCCACGATCTCTTCAACCTCCTGTTTTGCTCCTGCCTGTCCTGCCACATCCTTGAAGGTCACGCACATGTCATCGGCTTTCTCATACATCTTGGCTTTGCTCTTGCCCATGTTGAACACGCCGCCGCCACCGCCGCCTCCCCAGCGGCGCATGAGCAGCACCCAGAGGAACACCATAAGGATAATGGGTCCAAAGTTGAAGAAGATGTTGGTCAGGAAATTGTCCTTGTTGTTGTCGTAGCTCACGTCAACAATCTTGCCTTGCTGCTGCATGACGTCAAGATACTGTCCGAGCTCATCGATAGAGCCATAGTCGACGCTGACATAAGGTTTCGGTCCAACCTGTTGCGCTGTCTTTTGGAACACATCGCGTATGTGTTCAGGCTTGACAAACATCTTCAGCTTGTTGTCGGGCTTGATCACCACCACACTTTTGGCGTAACCTTTAGCCACATATTTCTTAAACTGGGTGTATGTTGCCGTCTGACTTGCGGAGCTGTCGCCTCCTAAGGCGTTGCCTCCTCCTGTGAAGAACAGGATGGCCAGCGCGATGATGATGATGGTGTAGATCCAAGTGACGTTAAACTTGGGCATCTTCGGCTGGTCGTTGTTTGGTTGTGGATTGCTGTTTTCTGCCATGAATTTGTTGTTGTGATGCTGTTGTGAGGATAGATGTTGCTGTTATGCCTTTCGGCCACCTCGCTATGCTCCTCTCTTCTTAGTCGAGGTCGGGGATGTCGGTAACCTTGGCATCTTGCCACAGGTTGTCGAGGTCGTAAAACTGGCGTGCTTCAGGAAGGAACACATGAACCAGCACGTCGGTGAAGTCGATCGCTACCCACTGGCAGTTTTCCAGTCCAACGCAGTTGGTTGCCTTCTCGTGCAGGTCTATGCGCACGGTGTCGCTCACCGACTCGGCTATTGCCTCCACCTGTGCGGGCGAGTTGCCCTGGCAGATGATGAAATAGCTGGCGATGGTTCCGTCGATGCCTTTGAGGTCAACAACCTTTATGCCTTGTCCCTTCTTCTCTTGTATTCCCTTGATGATGGTGCTAACCAATTTTTCTGTCTGTTCCATTCGGATCTCTTTTCTTTTGCTTGATTTTAAAAATTGTTTTCTGTCAAACTGCTTCCGCAGCTCTTTTTACTGTTGTTGATTGTTTTCCCTCGTTTTATATAAAATCTCTCTAATATATAAATAAGGTGTATCGCGACGTCGTTTTTCTCTGCACGCCCCTGCCTGGTTTTTTGGTTGTCTCATGCTTGGGTTTAGTGTGGCTCATGCTGTTGTCTGTCAGCAACCGCTGCAACGAGGTAAAAAACGTCCGATTTGAGTGCAAAGTTACACCTAAATATCTGAATAAGCACATAATTATGCGTTATTTTGACTTTTTTTTATAAAAAAAACGGTGAAAAAGTTGGAGTATGAAAAAAAATGAGTAACTTTGCACTCGCAATAGAGAAGCTGCTGCTTTGCTACGGCGTTTTATTGGGATATGGTGTAATGGTAACACTACAGATTCTGGTCCTGTCATTCTTGGT
>UQTI01000091.1 GCA_900543975.1 uncultured Prevotella sp.
CCCGCTTCACAATTTCTTGCAAAGTAAAAATAAAAGTAATAAAAAGATGCGTACATTTTCATAACTATATGTTTTATCTTGTTTTTATATGTTTTTTGTTTCTTTTTGTTTTAATCTTGTTTTATTGCTTGCAAATGTATAACATTTTTTTCTTACAAACAAGAAAAAAGCAAAAAAATGTCAGATTAAGTGCTTTTTTTCTTGTTTTTAGTAATTTTTACGGCTGTTTTGCCGTCACATGTCATGCTGCTTTGCTCGGGCTTGCTGTTTCGCTTTGCTTAGGCTTGCCCTTTTTTGCATTGCTTAGTCTTGCCCTTTTTTGCTTTGTCCTCTTTTTCTCAACGTTTAGTTGTTGAACACTCCGAACGGGTCTACGCTCTTATAGGCTGTGCGCACCTTGTGCTCCACGCCCTCGGCGGTGTAGTCGCCACTCACACCTTCTGCCATCTTAGGATCCAGTTCGAGCACAGAGCGCATGTCTTCCTCAGCACCTTTCGTGTCGCCCTGGGCCATGCGTATGGCGCCACGCTCCTTGAAGGCTACCACGCTGAAGGGGTTGGCATCGAGCACACGGCCATAGTCGGCAATGGCCTTGTCGTGATCACCGCTTCTCTCTGCTATGCGTGCCACGAGCAGAAGCACATCCTCGTTGCCCTCTACGTTTTTTTCTAACCATTCGGCATCTTCCGATGCTCCTTTTACGTCGCCCATGTTCATGAGAAGCTCGCCTCGCAGCAGGCGGGCGGCACCAAAATCGTCCTTTAGAGTGATGGCCTTGGTCAGCAAGGCAATGGCGCTGATGGCGTTGCCTTGTCCGTTGCATGCGCGGGCATAGTTGAACAGCACCATGGGGTTGTCTTTGTCTGCCTCCATGCCTTTCTCACATGCTGAAGCCATGGCATCATAGTCTTCCATCATGAACGCCACCTCTGCCATGCGCATAAAGACGGCTACGTTCTGTGGCTGCGCTTCGCCGAGAATCTGTAGCTGCTCAAGAGCCTGTGACAGCTCGTCGGTGTGCATGTAAGCCTGTGACAGATAATCGCGACACTCAAGGTCTTCTTGTATTGTCAACGCGTGTGTGAAGCATTTCACGGCATAGTCGGCCTGTCCTTGCTTCAATGCCCGCACGCCGTCATATTTCAGCGTTTCGAAATTCTTGCTCTCCTCGTCTTTACGTTTTTCTTCTGATGTTTGGCTGTTGTTGCCGAAGAGTGACTTAAAAAATCCCATATCTTATATTTTTGTTTTAGGTGGGTTTCTTCATGAACCCCGCTTTTGTTATGTTTGCTGTTTTGTTATGTTTGATTTAGGGCGTGCTGTGATGACCATAACAGCCCCACATATTTATTATAGAGAACAAAGTTAATGGAAAGATATTTATCCACAAAATATTCTCTCATTATTTAGGCTTTTTTTGATTATCTTGCATGTAGTGAAAAAAAACTACAATGGTTGCAACTTTATGCTTGCTTCGCTCGTCTTATAGATGAAAAGAAAAACAAGATTGTAAAAAGAAAAAACAAAGACGAACGATTATGAAAATAAAGATGACAAAAATGTTTATGATTGCTGTGGCTGCCATCATGTTTGTGGCGTGCGACAGTCGTGCTGTCGGCACAAACAATAACAGCAATGCTGCAGAGAACGCGCTTGAGACAAAGGCAAGTAAAAGGGAAATGACCGTGTTGCGCAAGTTGAATTATTTCAACTCCATAAAAGTCAATGTGCCGTGTGATGTCTATTTTATGCAGGGCAACGCATCGAAGGCACGCATTGTAGGAACGCAAGAGGCAATAAGCAAACTGGAGTTTGTCGTTGACAGAAATGGACAACTGAGCATCTCAAGCAAGAAATCGTGCAACAACTTCTTCTCTAATTGCAATACAGAGAATCTGAAGATTTATCTCACATCAATAGACCTCATTGCGCTTAACTTGATGGGGGCAGGCGACTTCAAGACGCTGACGCCTATAGACACCGATAACCTGAGTGTAGCCATGTCGGGAGCGGGAGATATAGACTTTGAGAAGCCTGTTATCTGTGACAACTTTAGCGTTGTGCTGCGTGGAGCTGGCGATATCGACTTCAAGAGTGTCGAGACAAGGAAGGCAAGCGTGGAGCTGTATGGAACGGGCGACATTGACGTTAACCTTCACAAGGTTGTAAGCACCGACATCTCTGTTAAGGGAACTGGCGACGTGGATGTCAACTTTGACCGTTGCGGCTCGGCCTCTTGTTCTCTCTACGGCACAGGCGATATAGAGCTGTCGGGTTCTCTGCGTTCTTTCTCACAGAAGAAATATGGTACAGGAAACATCGATTCTGAGAAACTCAAAATAGCAAGATAATTCTTGCTTGTTGCCATAAAGAAAAGAATTTTTTGACAAGAACGGTGCTTTAGTACCAAAAAAAAGAAATCGTCCTTCGTTTGAGGGCGATTTCTTTTTTTTAATTGTTGTTTTTTATTTGTTGTTCCTTATTGTCATTTGACAATCTTCTTCTTTTCATTTGACAACCTTCTTCTTTCCGTTCACAATGTAGATGCCTGGAGCAGTTGGAGCTGTAACACGCACACCCTGGAGGGTATGGATGACAGGCTTTTTGCCGTCGGCCCACGTTGTTGCATCTATGCCCGTGGCATCAGAAAGGTTAAACGCATAGGGAGCCTTCGTGTTGGAAACCAAGAGGTAAGCCTCGCCCTTGCGAACCACGACCGTGGCATCGTCTGCCTCCACCTTTGTGAAGAAGCCTGCTTCGGCTTCGAGGATGTAGCCATTGGCTTTAGCGAGATCGGCAGCGCGCATGATGTTGGTTGCAGACACAAGGTCGTTCTCTGGCATGATGTCCATGGCTCCTGTGGCAAGAGGCACAGCCAAAGTTTTTGTTCCTGCTTCTGGCTTACCCATGCGACGTATCAGCATAGGAGTGCCAGCTGGCACCTTACCCGTGATCTTGTTGATCTTAAGGCCTTCGTCCATCACCTGCACGGCAAATGCCTCGATGTCGGTCTGTTCGCTGAGGTTGATGTTGACCATTGGGGTGTAGGTCGAGTACATGCAATACTCGCCCATGCCTATATAAGCATGTGTCTGAGACACACTAAGCTTATAAACCAGCAGACAGCTCTTGTCGGCCTTTACCGACGACGGAGCCTTCTTGAGGTCGGGGTCCTTTGACGGGTCTGGCTTCTCTCCAGGTTTCTCAGGTGTTTCAGAGGACTCGGGAGCAGCGAAGATGTAGACATACTGTGGGGTGAGGAGCTCATAGCTGACTTCTATTGTGTTGCGTTCGTTGGCGGTGTAGAATTGGCAGTCGCCGACACCAATCTTGATGCCCAGACGTGTCGCACCGACAGTCTTGCAGTCGATGTTCAGCGTTCCCTTGCCGCTAAGCACCATCGTCATGCCGTTGTACCAGTCGGCAAACACCTCGTAGCTGTTAACCTCTGTAGGCACGCGGTTGTTCATGACGTTGAGGTCCATAGTGGTGTTAAGCACCACACACTGTTCTGTGGCATCGTAGCCATCGCCGTTGTCGGGTATGACGTTGAAGAACACGTTGTCCAAAACCACATTCTCAAGTGTTGACGGCTCGCCCGTCTTCTCGTCCACAAGCGTGTTGCTGAAGTTGCTGTCATATTCGCCGCGTGTCACAGGCACGTCCACAACATCTTCGTTTGTTATTGAGCGTATGACCGCGTGCTTCTGCATCTCGTCGCCCAGGAAGATGGCATGTTCAAAGAATATGCCGCCCTCAGGCACAACGATGGCAAGATTCTTGTCGAGCACCAGCGTTCCGATGTTCATCATGGCAGCCTGTTTGCCTGTAGAGTTCAGCAATGCGTTCTCGCCCTTAATGGTGAACACACCGTCTTCGCCTTCCATGCCATACTTCATGAACACACCGCTCCAACCGCCGTTTATTATCACGGCACAGTTGTCGATGGTAAGGTTGCCAAGATATGAGTAGATGCCGTCGGCAGAATCGTCGCTCAATTCGATGTTGAGCATACTGTTCTCGTCGCCCACAATGGTGAGGTTGCCGCCACCACCTTCCATTCCGAATACGCCATAGTTGATGCCGTAGCCATTGCTCTTCAAGGTGCAGTGTCCCACCACGCGTATGGTGAGGTCGCCGCCTCCGCCGTTGATGGCAGAGTATCTCTCCTTGTATTTTGTTGCGTCAATGGTTGCCCATGTCAGCGTCAGCACCTCGCTCTTCGGGTCATAGACCACCGAACCCTTGTCGCCAAGCACGTCGTTGCAGTTCTTCTCATCCACCATCATGCCACATATCTCAAGCGACACCTTGCGTATGACGGGCGCCTTATATGTGTAGACGCTCTTCGCATACTCGCTACTGTTTATGCCGTCAACGATGTAGGCGTAGATCGTTACCGACTGTTCGCTGATGTTTAGCGGCTCGGTGTACACAGCGTAAGACACCTCGTCCTTTGCTGTGCCGTCGGGCACCAACTTATAGTAGAGTGTGCCGGTAGCGTTGGGGTTGGTTATCGTCACCGTTATAGGCTCTGTGTAGGTGCAACTCTCTTTTGAGAACACCGGATTGTTGAGTGTGATGAAACCCTCGCCTTCCGTCTTCTGATTGAAGCGGCTCCACGGGTACTTGTCTTTGTAGTTCGATCCCTCAGGCACAATCAGTCGGGTAGTGCTGTAATGATTGTTGTCGAAGGCAGAAATGTCTGCGTCGGGAGCCGTAGGAGCGTGGCACACGATGTCGGTGAGCGGACAATCCTTGAATATTTCTCTGCCAGACAGTTCTGTTACCGTAGACGGCAACACCACACGCTTCAAACTTGTGCATGACATAAACAGAGCTTGTGGTATGACGGTCACACCCTCGGGTATGAACATCTCCTTTATTTGTGTGCAGTGTGCAAAAGCATAGTAGCCAATGGAGCTGACGGTAGCTGGCAACTCGCTCTTGTCGAAGAGCGTATTTTCAAAGGCGTAAGAGCCTATTGTCTTCAGATTGGTGGGCAGTGTGATGTCTGCCAACATCTCGCAACCGTTGAGCATACCATTTTCAATGGTCTCCATGTCTTTCGGGAACACGAAGCGCTTAAGGCTCTTGCAGTTGGTAAAGCTGCTGGCAAGCTTTTTCACGGTCTCGGGAATCACCATCTCTTCTATTCCTGAGTTTTCAAAAGCATAGCTCTCGATAGCCGTTAGCCCTGTGGGGAGCTCCACCTTTTTAAGTGAAACACAATCTCTAAAGGTCGATTCGGGTATTGTGGTGAGCGTCGATGGCAGCCTGACCTCCTTCAGCGCCTCGCAACCGTAAAACAGTGCAGTGCCGATAGTCACGCCATCGCAAATGGTCATGCGCTCCAAAGCTTTACAGTCATAGAAAACCCGGTTGCCAAAAGACTTGACGTTTGCGGGAATAGCGACATCGGTCAGCGCTTCACAACCAGAAAACAGTTTGTTGGGTATTTCTGTCATTCCGCTGGGCAGCGTCACCTTCTTTAGTGATTTGCACAAGCCAAACAATTCTGCGCCAATGGTTGTCACGCTCTCGGGAATCACTACCTCGGTCAGACTTGAACAGTTGTAAAACGCGTCAACCTCAATTGTTTCAAGGCCGTTGGGCAGAATCAGTTCGGTTAGGCCGCTACATCCATCTAAGGCAGAACTTCTAATCGTTTTCAGTTGTGGCCCCAACGACATCTTGCGTAACATCTTACACCATGTAAATGCGTTTTCAGGAAGCTCGGTGACGAGCGGAAGAGACACTTCACCTTCCCACTTGCTGCATCTGTAAAACGCATCTTTGCCAATGGTGGTGACTGATGTCGGGATATTCAGACTCACCAATTTCTGGCAGTTCTTGAAAGCCTCAGTGCCAATGGTCGTGAGACCTTCGGGCAGCACGAGCGATTTCAGCTCACTGCAGCCATTAAACATGTAGTCGGGAATTGTCTTCAAGTTTTGGGGCAAGTTGTTCACTTCCTCCAGTTTGCTACAATTTTGAAAAATGTAATAGCCTAAACTTTCAATAGATGTGCCTGGAGCAAAGTTTACAATTCTGGTGTAGCCTTTTTGAAACGCTCCATATCCAATTTTCTTTAGCGATTTAGGCAGGTTGCATACGCCAATACAGCTTCCCTCAAAAGCTATCGGTGCAATGGAGGTTATACCTTCTGCCAGGGTCAGCGTGTTAAAGACCGTGCAAGCAAAAATTCCGCGCGGAATTTCATCCCACAGGTGCGGAATCGTTAAATCGCAGTTTAACCTTGAGCAATAAAAGAAAGCTCCGTCACCGATGCTCTTGATGTTTGGCATCTTCATCTCGTTTTTGCCATAATCCCAATATGTGCAGTTGTCGAAAGCACTCATTCCGATGGTTTCAATGGCTGATGGCATATTTAATGTTGTGAGAGCGGTGCAATGATTGAAAGCATATTCTCCAATAGAGGTAACGTTGTCTGACATCACCACCGTCCTTAAAGACGTGCATCTGTTAAATGCTTTGTCGGGGATTGTTGTAAGCCCATCGGGAAGGGTTATTTCTCTTAGAGCCGAATACTCAAAGCACGATTTTCCCAAAGATGTGACTCCTTCCGGAATGTTGATCTTTTGGAGAGAAGACCATGAGAAAGCGTTTCCTCCAATAGTCTTTATTGTAGAAGGTAGCGTTATTTCAGAGAGTTTGCCGCATCTTTGACAGAAATCATTGGGAATAGCTGTGCATCCCTCTGCTATCGTCACGCTCTCCAACTTCGAATTGGATGACAAATTTACATTTTCTATATTCTTTGGCAGCACCACTTCTTTGAGTGTGCCGTTATTGAAACATTCAAGATTGGCTATAGCATTGCTGTTTTCATACACAATGCTTTCCAACGCACAAGTTCTGTTTGTGTATCTGACAAATCCACTTGTTATCCCATCATGGAAAATAATTTTTTTTACAGTGTTTCCAATCTCTATTCCTGCAGCTTTAACGGGATAGGTTTTTTTATCGAACTTGTTATAAATAGTTCTTGGAAATTCAACAATTTCAGGATAGTCATGGTATTGTAAATCAACCCAATAGCAATATATCGAAGCATATTTTTGGCCGTTTGCATCAGTTTTTATTTCAGCACCATATTTATCTTCTGGCACTATTGTAGCGTTAGCACTTGCTGCTGCGAACATGAAAATTAACACTATGACGCATGTAGGCATAAAGGGGCTCAGTGGAAATTTAGTGGGGATAAGCATAAATCTTTGCAAGTCTATACAGA
>UQTI01000092.1 GCA_900543975.1 uncultured Prevotella sp.
GGTTGTTTTAAACGACAATAGAGACAATAGAGACAATGCTTTGGTAGCGGTTTTTTCTTTGCCGCCTCATTTAAAGCATTGTCCCTATTGTCTCTATTGTCGTTAAAACAAAACCCCAAAGGTTGTTGTTAAAAACAAAACCCAAGTTTTTTTATCTCACACCCAGCTCAGCCACGCCAATCTGCTCGCCATCGTTAACCATGCGGTCGGCCTTGAACTTCAGATAGCGCGTTGTTGCGGGCTCAAACGTTATGGTCTGCAACACGGGGTTGTTCTGAATGTTAGAAAACTCGCCTGAGCTGAGCACATGCTCATCGGTGCCATCGGCCTTGCAAGCCGCCAGGGTGTAGCTGTGGATCAAGCCGTGACGGTTCTCGCTCTGGTCGGGCAGATACATGAGCGTGCTCACCTTCGTGTCGCGTCCAAGGTCAATAAGCAGCTCGTTCTTGTCGGCAAAGAGCACCGTTGCGGGGTTGCGGTCAACAACCTTTGCGAGCTGCGCCTCATCGAAGCCTTTGAGCGAGAAGGGCACACTCTTCATTGCCACCGACGCCGGGCTCCATGTGAGCTGTGCGTCCTCACCGCCATAATAAACGCCAATGTTGTTCATACATATCGGTCCGCGCGAATCGAGAATGTGCACACGCAAGCCCTTCGTCTCAACCGTCAGGAAGCGAAGCAAGCGCTTGTAGCCAATGGTTGTGGTCTCCTCGCCCTGCTCCACAGCCTTCCATGTGCCGTTCTTGTCGAGCCATTCGACAGCAAACTTCTTCACGCGCTGCCCGAGCGGAATATACTCTTGCAACATTATGCGGTTCATCTTCCGCGCCTTCTTGAACGTGAAGGTTATGTCGGCAGAGGTCACCCCGTCGCCTGTTGCCCAGTAGGTGTTCCACGAGCCATCGGTCAGAGCTTGCGCCGCAAACTGTCCTCCGCGCTCGTTGCTCACCTTTGGTTTCATGCCAGCCACGAGGTTGTTGCCAAGCTCGCGCTGAATGAGCTTATGAAAGTTGACAGCATTTGCCGAATCAATGGGGTTTATCAGTCCGTTGCGGTCAACGGGGAAATTGAGCAGCAGCGTGGCGTTGTGTCCCACACTACGATAGTAGAGGTCAGCCAGCTGCTCCGGACTCTTCACCTTGTCATCCTCCTCAGGGTGATAGAACCATCCCGGACGTATGGACACGTCACACTCGGCTGCCGTCCACTGGTCGCCGTCGGGATAGCCAAACTGCAATTCGGGATAGTTGGGATAGCCCGGATAGACCGTGTTCTTTGGAATGAACGCCCAGTTGGTTTCGCCAGCAAAGCCCTTCTCATTGCCCACCCATCGGCATCCCGGTCCACCGTCGCTGAACACCACCGCTTGTGGCTGCAAGCTATCGAGAATCTGGTAGATGCGCGGATAGTTGTAATAGTTTTTTCGGTCGATGGTGCGTTTGTCCCTCGCGCCGCCATAATAGCCGTCGCCACCGTTGGCACCGTCGAACCACACCTCAAACACGGGGCCATAGTTGGTGAGCAGGTCACGCAGCTGCGAGTGGAAATAGTCGACATAAGATGGCGAGCCATAGTCGGCGCGCGAGCGGTCCCATGGCGAGAGATAGACCGCAAACTTCAGTCCGTGCTTCTTACAAGCCTCCGACAGTTCCTTCACGACGTTGCCTTTTCCGTTGCGCCATGGCGACTTGCTCACGTTATAATCGTTTCCTTCAAATGGCCACAGGCAGAAGCCGTCATGATGTTTAGCCGTCAGGATGACACCCTTCATGCCGGCAGCCATGAGCGTCTTCACCCATTGCTCACAGTCGAGGCGCTTAGGGTTAAACATCTTTGGGTCGGTGTCGCCATATCCCCATTCTCTGTCGCAGAAAGAGTTGAGACCGAAATGAATGAAGGCGTAGGTCTCCATGCGTTGCCAGTCGACCTGTTTTTGTTCGGGTAGCGGGAGCAGGGGTGCCGGAGCCTTTACCTCGTCTTTCGCAAAAGTGGGGGTTGAGACCATTGCCGTGCATGCCATGGCCGCCAACAGTTGTTTAAGTGATCTTGTTATCATTGTTTAAAATTGTTTTAAGTTGTCTTTAAGTTGCGTTTAAGCCGTCTTTAAGTTACGTTTAAGATTTCCCTACAAAAATAGCCATTTTCTTTGATTCCCCAAACGTGTTACTCTAAAATTTGTTATGCTGAATGAAAATTATTTCGTAACTTAGCGGCATAAAACAATAAGCTATGGAAGAGATCAGAAGATATCCTATCGGAATACAGACTTTCCGTAACATCATTGAAGGCAACTACATTTATGTGGACAAGACAAAATATATTGCCGATTTCAAAAACAAAGGATTAAAATATGTCTTTCTGAGCCGTCCCAGACGGTTCGGCAAATCGCTTTTTGCCTCCACTCTCCATGCCTATTACGAAGGAAGAAAGGAACTGTTCGAAGGACTTGCCATCGCCGCTTGTGAGAAACAATGGGTGAAACATCCTGTGCTTCATTTAGATATGAGTGGAGCAAAACATTTTGACGCAGAAAGGTTAGAAGAATATCTTGGCCTGCAACTAACCCCTTTTGAAGAGTTGTATGGACGAGATGAGAGAGAGAAATATCCCAATAACCGATTAGAGGGTGTTGTAAAACGCGCCTATGAGAAAACGGGGCAGAAGGTTGTGGTGATAATTGACGAATATGATGCCCCGCTGCTTGATGTCGTGCATGAGGAGGATAATCTTCATAAGCTACGCCTCATCATGCAAAATTTCTATAGTCCGCTGAAGAAGCTTGACCCACATCTTGAGTTCACATTCATCACCGGCATAACAAAATTTTCACAGCTGAGCATATTCAGCGAGCTAAACAACCTCTACAACATCTCCATGACCGACCAATACTCGGCAATTTGCGGAATAAGCAAAACGGAGCTCACCTCACAGATGCGACGCGATGTAGAATTGTTCGCGCAAGACCTTGGCATAAGTTATGATGAGATGGTCACACAGCTTACCGACTACTATGACGGCTATCATTTCTGTGAAAAATCGGAAGATATATTCAACCCTTTCAGCCTCATCCTTGCCATGGCCAACCACAAGCTGAGCAACTACTGGTTTGGTTCTGGCACCCCGTCATACATCATTAACGTGATGAAAAAATTTCAGACCAGCATTAAAGACATTGGGAAAAAAGATGTTGGCATTACCGATTTTGACGTGTCACCCGAACAGATGAACACCCCTCTACCGCTACTCTACCAAAGCGGCTATCTCACGATAAAGCGGTATGACCCTTTGTTCAGCATCTACACGCTAGACTACCCCAACAAAGAAGTGCGTCTTGGCATGCTTAACAGTCTTGCGCCTAAGATAGCGCAATAGGACGTGCCGATGTTGTCATTCACCTGCCCGACACAATTTTTGTCATAGAACTAAAATATGATGGAAGTGCCCAAGAAGCTCTCAAACAGATTGATGACAAAGGTTATCTCATTCCCTACCATGCCGAAGGCAAGCGTCTTATAAAGATAGGAGTTAACTTTGACAGCAAGCAATGCACATTGGGAGAATGGGTTATAAGAGAAGAATAGCCACATAACAAACACAACAAACAATCGCCGCATGAACCTGATTACGCAGGCGTCATGCGGCGATTTTTATTGTTGTTATTGTTTCCTAAACTTGTATTGTTGTGTTTTTTTCCAAACAAGTCTTTGGGACGTCAATCGGTTGCCCTCGTTATGAAAGCAAGCTTTGGCGAAGGTTAACCTTCGGTTTTACCATTTGCTGCTGTCCCAAGGGTCATATTCGTCTTTGCCGTAGTTTCCTTCGCCTTTATCATCGATAATTTCTCCATAATCATCTTCTCCGGTCACGTTACCATTTTTATCTTGAGACCTCCATGAGGTGTAACAAAGCTCGCTTGGAACCGTAGCCACAACCCAAAGCTGCGGTTTGATATATGTCTTTTTCATCATTTTGTGTCTTTATATAAGTTTTGTTCTTGAGTTTTCTTGTGGATCTAAAATCATTTTACCACACATTTCTTTCCGTTCACGATATACATGCCGGCTGGCAGGTTGGTGGTGTCGGAGCCGTTGCTCACAAGCTGACCGTTCATGTTGTAGATGCCCTTTGCTGCCTTGCCTGTGGGCTCTTCATCGCCGAAAGCCACCTCGTCGATGCCTGTTGTGCCGTTGGCCACGCCGTCGATGTAGAGGTTCAACTTCGTAGGTTCCGAGCTGTCAACAGGCTTAAACCAGCAGCTGAAGCCGCGAAGGCCACGCACACGCTTCGATGAGTAGTAGAGGTTACCCTGGTCGAAGAAATAGCTGTACATCAGGTCGTCACGACCGGAGATAATCTTACGGTCGTCGAATTTGTAAACTCCATAATCAACAGCCTTTTCATCTGTTACATTCTGTGTGACATTCTGGCCAAAAGTGCGAACGAAGGTGCCATGAGCCTCCATGGTGCCATCACCCACGCTATACATCTTCTTCGTAGTCCATGTCTTGTCGTCGGTGTTCATGTTTGACAGGTCGTTCTTGTTATCGCTATTTGTTTTAAACGTGACATTAGGGATGTCATAATGGTTTGCCTTGACAACAACTTCTTCCTTTCCGCTTTCGCCGTTTGTAGATCTGAGCGTAGCCTTATAAGCAGGCGAAGCCTTTGTCTCGTCCGTGTGTATCTTTGTCGGGAATATGATGTAAGGAGTATAAGCATCCAACACCACGGCGTTGTCGGTCATGGTCTTGGCATCCATGTCTACCGTCTGGAATTGTATCTCGCTGCTTGTGAGCCCCGATAGCTTAGCGAGGCGCGCGTTGGCACCGAAAGCCTGACGGAACTGGTCGCGATTAAGACTAACGGGCAGCACAAACGAGTTCCACTTGTCTTTTGTGAATGTCTTGTTAAGGTGCAACACCGTGTTTTTATAGGTGTTAGAGCAATCTTTGAGATAATCAAGATTGTCGCGGTCCTCGTCAAGAATAAGGTCGGCACTTTTATCATCGCTGGCGTAGAGCAAACGGAAGTCGTCAAACACCGTCCACTCATTAGCTGCGTCCACCTTCGTGTCGTTTTGGTCATCGCCAATAATCAATCCAAAGCGTATTACTCCATAATTGTTTTCTGACTGTTTTTTATCTTTAGGCACCTGTATGAGCACGGTGTTGATGTACTTGCGCTTGCCATAGAAATTCTTTCCCGCATAGTCCATGTTCTGCTCACTGACGTGCAGCTCTTCCTGCTCTGCCTTCGACATGTAAGACACCTGGTTGAGGACGTTTTGGTGCATTAAGCTCTTATCCTCATTTTTACCGTCTTTGTCGAACCAAGAGGCAAAAATCTTCGCCTTGGTTGTGGTAGAATAGCCCTTACACTCTATGATGTAAGAACCGGGGGCTTTAATCACCACATTCTGATAAATCACGCCACGCAGGTTCTTGGCATCAGCACAGAAATATTTGCCTAAATGACGCTCATAATCCTCTTTTTGGTTTTTATATTCCCTGCCATCAAAGGTATAAGAAGATTTCAGGTCGGTGACGTCATAATTATCCAACTCACCAGACCCTGTTAGCTTTTTGTGTGTGTTATGCAATTTCTCCAAGCCAAAACGCCATCCACCATTTGTTCCTGTGGCAAAATTGCTTACATTCCATACGGTTATATCCTTATCGCCTCGTGAGAAGCCAGGACAATCAAGCCTATAAGACAGGTCCAACGCGCTTGTCATGTTATCTGATGATTGTTCCGTTATAAGGTCATAAATCTGCTTCATTGACAGCACGCGCCATGTGCTGTAGGCGTCATAGTTTTTACTCTCAATATAAGATTCACTAAACGCTCCACAGTTTTTATCTTGGTCTGTTTCATCTCCATTTGCACAAAGATAATATTTTGTGCTTTTTGCGATTAAAGTAGAATAAGGCTTTTTGGTTGCGTATGTATAAATTTTATATGTGTTTTGTGTATCGTTCTTCAGAGGCTCAAAGACCCAACCATAGTGGGTGTTTTCATCTTGGTGTCGGTCAATGAAGACTCCATCATCGGTACCTGTACCGCCATCTTTTCCAACCCATCCTAAATATTTCCCCTGACCGGTTTCCATGTTTTGTATAAAATCAATCAGTGTTTGGGTGGTGCTACTACTTGGTAATTTATAGTTGTTTTTTTTCGCCCACAGCGAGAGAGGATAGTCTTTCAAAGAGACGTGTGTGCCCCAATATCCTCCCGCGTTAAGAAACTTACCCGTCTTCACGTTGTAGAGGAAGAACACCTTAGTCGGGTCGGCATCAGAAAGACCTTCATCTGACGTCACAGCAGCATTTATAATTTGGGCCTCTGTCTTACCTTCCAAATCCTCGAGTCCTTTAACGCCTTGCATAGTGCCCCTATTGTTAGACCCGTCATCAGCCGTTGGCATGACGATGCCATCGTCTTGTTTTGAGAAAGCTCCTGATGCAGAGCGAGAGCCTGTTGCCGTGTTGGCTGCAACAGGGGTTGAGAATGCTACCATCAATGCAGCAGCAACCAACGATTTGGCCATGTCTTTAGACATAACCAAAAACTTTAAGTTTTTTTTGTACATAGTTTTTTGTTTTATGTTGAATAAATTCGCAATTAGAAGGAGAAACACATCCAATTCAATTACTTCAAATCCAATATGTTCTTCAATTCATTTTACCATTTTTCCAAGAATCTTCGCAATCAGATATTTTGTTTTTTATCTCATTAGATGTGAGAATTCCATATAGTTGTTGATCGCAAAATTAGAATTATTTTTTGTAATGGAGAAAAATTCCCCCCCCGCCCCAAAATATTATTATATTTTAACAG
>UQTI01000093.1 GCA_900543975.1 uncultured Prevotella sp.
GCTTTAAGACAAAACGCTTTAAGACAAAACGCTTTAAGACAAAACGCTTTAAGACAAAACGCTTTAAGACGGAACGCTTTAAGACGGAACGTTTAAAAACAGAAGGCTTAAAGACAAAACGCTTAAAGACGGAAGGGTTTAAAGACAATAGAGACAATAGAGACAATTTCTTAGGCCAAAAACATGTGGTCAAGAAATTGTCTTTATTGTCTCTATTTTTTTGCTGCTTTGCAGCTCTTGTCTCTTTTTTTGCTGCTTTGCAGCTCAAAAGTCTTTTCAGGAGCTTCTTAAAGCAAGCTCTCGAACAGTTCCTTCAGCTTGTTTTTAGGCAGGGCACCCACCTTCTTCTCTACCGGCTCACCGTTCTTGAAGAACAGCAGTGTGGGCACAGACATCACACCATAGGCGGCGGCAATGTCGTCATTCTCCTCAACGTCACACTTGCCTACAACGATCTTGCCGTCATACTCTTTTGCAAGCTCTGACACTACAGGACCCAACGCACGGCAGGGACCACACCATGTAGCCCAGAAGTCAACGACTAAGGGCAACTCACCATTTTTCAAACTCTCAAAGTTCTCTGCTGTAATTGTTACTTCCATTTTTTCTTATTTTTATTGTTTTTTTTACTAAACTTTTGCAAGTGCATTATAAACAAATTTTCAAACGACAATTATCTCAAGCAAGAGTCATTGCCGAAGGCGGCAACGCTTGCATGAGATAACTTTCATTCATCTACGAGCAAATGTCATACCACAAACGAAAGCGTGGCATATTGGCAGACCTCTGCCGTCCTACGCTCTGCCACCTACTCGCCCTACGCTCTGCAACCTACTCATTGATGACATAGCTCAGCGCCTCCTCCTCCTCAAGAAGCATCACGAGGTCGTTGACGATGTTCACGCCCTTGGTCTTGGCATGCAAGCCCATATAGCCGCGACCGTCGGGCTGCTTCACTCTAAAGAGCAGTTCGGTGTTGCCGGGGTTTTCGTTTATAAGCGTTGTCAGGTTCTCTACAGTGACCTCCGACAGCGCTGTAGGGTCGATGTTTATCGTTATGCTACGCAGGTTTTTCTCCTTCACATCATTAAGATACGACACCTTGTCTACGACAAAGTCGATGTAGCTGCTGCCCTGATATCTCTGCGACAGCAATATCTCAACAAAGACCGAGCTTCCAATCAAGAACTTGCTGTTAACCTTACCCCAGTCATCGCCAAAGATAGCGAGCTCACCAGGGCCTTCATAATCTTCAATGGTTACAATGCCATAAGCGTTGCCGTTCTTTGAGAAGCCGCTACGCACGCCTGTCACAACGCCACCCACGGTCACACGGCCACCTTTCTTGAACAGCTCCTGCTTGTCACCCAGCTCCTTGCAATGGGTGTTGCAGAGATTGGCGAGCACAATGCGGTAGTCGTCGAGTGGATGTCCCGAGATGTAGATGCCCACGAGGTCACGCTCCTTGTTCAGACGCTCTATGGCGCTCCACCCCTCAGCCTGAGGCACAGGCGGCGTGGACACGATGACAGAATCGAGATCGCCGAAGAGCGAATTGCGTGCCTCTGCCTGCTCTGCCTGGTAGAGCTGTCCGTAGCGTATCAGCGTGTCGAGGAACACGTCGCCCTTGCTGTTGACACCAAAATATTGCTCGCGCTTTATGCCGAAGTTGTCGAAACCGCCGCTGAGCGCCAAGCTCTCAAACGCCTTACGGTTGACGGCTGACAGGTTGACACGCTGGGCAAACTCGAAGATGGTCTTATAAGGGCCGTTCTTCTCTCGCTCGTTGATGATGGCCTGTGCCGCAGCGTCGCCCATGCCCTTGATGGCAGCGAGTCCGAAGCGCACCTCACCCTTCTTGTTGGCACTAAACTTCTGCCAACTCTCGTTCACGTCAGGACCAAGACATTTTATGCCCATGTTCTTACACTCGCTCATGAGCTTCGTGATCTTGCCGATGTCGTTAAGGCATCGGCTCATGTTGCCAGCCATAAACTCGGCAGGATAATGGGCCTTTAGATAAGCGGTCTGGTAAGACACCCACGAATAGCAGGTGGCGTGCGACTTGTTGAAGGCGTAAGAAGCAAACTTCTCCCAGTCGGCCCATATCTTCGCCAGCACCTTCGGGTCATGGCCGTTGGCCTGTCCGCCCGCAATAAACTTAGGCTTCATGGCATCAACGATGTCTTTCTTCTTCTTACCCATGGCCTTACGCAAGGCATCGCTCTCGCCACGGGTGAAGTTGGCAAGCTGTCGCGACAAGAGCATCACCTGCTCCTGATAGACGGTGATGCCGTAGGTGTCCTTCAGATATTTCTCCATGCAGGGGATGTCATATTTAATTTCCTCCTTGCCGTTCTTACGCGCAATAAACTGCGGGATATAGTCCATTGGTCCCGGACGGTAGAGGGCGTTCATGGCAATGAGATCCTCGAAGACCGTGGGGTGCAGCTCACGCAGATATTTCTGCATGCCCGCCGACTCAAACTGGAACGTTCCCACCGTCCGTCCCTCCTGATAGAGCTTGAACGTCATCTCGTCATCTATAGGTATGGTGTCGAGGTCAAGGGTGAAGCCATGCGTTATCTTGATGTTCTCCACAGTCTCCTTCATGATAGAGAGCGTTGAGAGACCGAGAAAGTCCATCTTGATAAGACCCGTCTCCTCGATGACGTGTCCGTCATATTGTGTGGCGAGCAGCTTGTGACCGGGATCACTCTTGTCGTCGGCTGTCGACACCGGCACCCAGTCGCTGATGGCATCGCGGCAGATGATGGTGCCGCAGGCGTGTATGCCCGTTCCGCGCACCGTGCCCTCAAGCATCTTGGCATATTTTATGGTGTTGGCGAGCTTTGTGTCACTGCTTGCCTCGGCGTCACGCAGCTCAGGCACACACTTTATGGCGTTGGGCAGGTTCATCTTCAAGCCATCGGGCAGCTTGTCGGGGATGGCCTTGCAGAGAGCGTTGGAGGTAGACAGTTCCAGCTTCTCCACACGCGCCACATCCTTTATCGAGTTTTTCGTCGCCATGGTGCCATAGGTGATGATGTGCGCCACCTTGTCGTGACCATACTTGTCCTCCACCCATTCGAGCACACGTCCGCGACCATCGTCGTCAAAGTCGGTGTCGATATCAGGGAGCGAGATACGGTCGGGGTTAAGGAAACGTTCGAACAGCAGGTCATATTTCATCGGGTCTATTTTCGTGATGCCCAGACAGTAGGCCACCACCGAACCGGCGGCAGAGCCACGTCCCGGACCCACCATCACGCCCAGCTCATCCCGTGCCGAGTTGATAAAGTCTTGCACGATAAGGAAGTAGCCGGGGAAACCCATAGTCTTCATGATGTGCAGCTCAAACTTAACGCGGTCAGCCACATCTTGGGGTAAGGGGTCGCCATAAAGCCTCTTGGCACCGTCATAGGCAAGCTTCGCCAGATAGTCGGCCTCAAACTTTATGCGGTACAGCTTGTCGATGCCACCCAGATGCTTGATCTTCTTGTCTGCCTCCTCCTTGGGCAGCGGGTTCTCGCCGTTCTCATCGGTCGTAAACTCGCGGTAGAGATCCTCTGGCGAGTGGGTGCGGCGGGTGTCTTCCTCCGTTCCAAACTCAGCAGGGATGGGGAAGAACGGCATTATTGGCGGGTGGTCAATGCTGTAGGTCTCCACCTTGTTCAAGACGTCGAGCGTGTTGCTAAGCGCCTCAGGCACATCGGCAAACACCTCGTTCATCTCCTGACGCGTCTTGAACCACTCCTGCTTTGAGTAGAGCATACGCGTGGGGTCGTCAAGGTCCTTGCCCGTGGCAAGACACAACAGGTGGTCGTGGGCCTCGGCGTTATCCTTGTCCACGAAGTGGGAGTCGTTCGTACACACCAGCTTGATGCCATACTCCTTCGCCAGCTCAATGAGCACCTTGTTGGCCTTCTGTTGCAGAGGGAACGTCTCGCGGTTGGCACGCAGCGTGGGGTCTTTCACCTCATGTCGCTGAAGCTCCAGATAATAGTCGTCGCCAAACACGCGGTGGTACCACTCTATCGCCTCGCGCGCACCCTCAATGTCGCCGTTGAGAATCTTCTTGGGCACCTCACCCGCGATGCAGGCAGAGCACACAATGAGATCCTCATGATATTTCTCCAGGTCCTCACGATCCGTACGAGGACGCATGTAATAGCCGTCGACCCACGCACGCGACACCAGTTTTATAAGGTTCTTATAGCCATGATAGTTTTTGGCGAGCACAATGAGGTGGTAGCCACCCATGTCGCCATGCTCCTTCACCTTATCCTCCTTGCGGTGGTGAGCCACATACATCTCGCAGCCAAATATAGGTTTGAACGGCTCCTTACCCTCTTTCTTGAGCTTGCCGTTCACCTTATTGCAATAATTGAAAAACTCTTTTATGCCGAACATGTTGCCATGATCGGTTATGGCCATGCCTTTCATGCCGTCGGCAATGGCCTTGTCGACGAGTTTCTGCACACTCGACTGTCCGTCCAGTAACGAGTAGTAGGTGTGCACATGCAAATGAACAAAATCTTCCATTAAATGAAAAGTGTAATAAAAAAAAGTGCGTTTGGGCTTTCAAAGTTATACTTAATATTCGATATATGCAAAAGAAGCCATGCTTTTTTTTGCGAGATAAGCAAAAAACCTTTACCTTTGCAAAAGAATAATCCTAACCGACTACTATGATTAAAAATATAAAGAAATTTAAGAAGATACGCCTACATCGTGAAGGAACCGACACACTTGTCTACGGCTTCATTGTCATAGCAGCCATTGCTCTGCTTCTTTGGCGTTTCATCGACAACAAAGTGCCTTTCTGGTGTTTCATGGCTGTGATGGGCACGGTGTACGCCATTGTTATCAACTTCTTCCGCTGTCCTGTGCGCTATTTCCCGCAAGAGGACACCGACAAGATTGTCGTGGCGCCTGCCGACGGACGCGTGGTTGTGATAGAAGAGGTGGAGGAGAACGAATATTTCCACGACAAGCGTCTGATGGTAAGTATTTTCATGAGCCTGTTCAACGTTCATGCCAACTGGTTCCCCGTTGACGGCAAGGTAAAGTTTGTGCATCACAAGAACGGCAATTTCCATAAGGCATGGCTGCCCAAGGCCAGCGAGGAGAACGAGCATGCCGACGTGATGATCACCACGCCCGATGGTGTCGACATACTGTGCCGACAGATTGCAGGAGCTGTGGCACGCCGCATCGTGACCTACGCCAAGGACGGCGAAGACTGTTACATTGACGAGCACCTGGGCTTCATCAAGTTTGGCTCACGCGTCGATGTGTACCTGCCTCTCGGCACCGAGGTGTGCGTGAAGATGGGCCAGGCCACAACAGGCGACCAGACGGTCATTGCCAAACTGAAGTAAAAAAATAAAGAAAAAAATGTTCAACGCAATTAAGAAAATTATTCCCAACACCCTAACATGTCTAAACCTCATGTCGGGGTGCGTGGCCACCTACTTCGCTTTCCAAGGCGAAGCACAAATGGCCTTGCTGTGGATTATCGTAGGTGCAGCGTTCGACTTCTTCGACGGCATGAGCGCACGCCTGCTTAAGGTGTCGTCGCCCATAGGCAAGGAGCTCGACTCGCTTGCTGACGATGTGACCTTCGGCGTGGCACCTGCAACAATAATCTTTGCCCAGTTGAGCGTCATGGAATATCCCGCAGCCATAGAGTGTCTGCGCCCTATCCTACCCTTCTTCGCCTTTGTCGTGGCAGCATTCTCTGCCTTGCGACTGGCAAAGTTTAACCTCGATGAACGCCAGACGACCTCGTTCATAGGCTTGCCGACACCTGCCAACGCCCTCTTCTGGGGCTCACTGCTTGCCACACATAACGACTGGTTTGAAGGCTCCGCTTACATGCTGCCCGTCATGTTCGTCATGATTGTGCTGTCGAGCTGGCTCTTGATCTGCGAGCTGCCGATGTTTGCCCTCAAGTTCAAACACTGGGGATGGAAAGGCAACGAGGTGAAGTATAGCTTCGCCATCGCTTCTGTTCTTGCCATCGTCATCTTCGGACCGCTCACAAGCTTCTGGGGCATCATCCTGGCTTATATCGTGGTGTCGGGAGTTTTAAAGGTAAAAAAGTAAAAAGGTAAAAAGGTAAAAAGGTAAAAAAAAAGGCTTCGCCGAGATGGAGGCTTTGCTGAGATAAAATGGAAAAGGCTTCGCCATTACCTAAGAGATCTTTGTTTGTAAAACTTGCTGTGTGAGAATAATATGATAAAATTTTTTCTATTGTTTGTGTTGATGATCTTCGGCATCGTCTTTCTGCTTGGAGGCTTGACCGTCTTCAAGGTGTTGAAAAGAATACAGGACATCAAACAACAGTTTAACAACGCCGGAAGACAAGGGCAACAACGCCATAGAAAGACTAACGGCAACAACGCTTACGGCAATAACGCTTACGACAACAGCTCTTATAACGCTGAAGGCATAAGCGACTCACGGTCACACGCTGACCGCAACAAGAAAATTATCCCTAAAGACGAAGGCGAATATGTCGACTTTGTTGAGGAGAAATAAAATCATTTAAACAAAACACCCACAAACCTATAGCGCAACCATACTACAAAAAAAATTGTCAGTCGGGTTGCGCTATTTTGGTTTTAATAATAATATATTGAACTTTCGCATATAAAAAATGGAAATTATCTCAAGCGAGCGTCGCCGAAGGCGGCGAATATCCATAACCGC
>UQTI01000094.1 GCA_900543975.1 uncultured Prevotella sp.
CGACGATATTGGGCATCTCGTTCATGCAAGGCCCGCACCAGCTGGCCCAGAAATCAAGAATTGTGATCTTGTGTTTGCGTGCCTCTTCAAGAACGGAGATGGGGTTGCGGTCAAAATCGGGTACGGAGATGTCGTTAAAGGTGTAGCCGGATGTTTGCCCGTTAGGATCGGTAGATTGCTCTACTTGCTCAGGCTCAGGGTCTGAAAAAAGGGATGCGATAAAATCGCGTCCCTTCATGTTCTGACAAGCCGTGAGCGCGAGGCTCACGGCCGTCAGAATGATTATGTGTTTGCAGTTCTTCATTGCGTCTTTATACAAGATACTGCGAACTGATGCTTTCGTTGTTCACAACGCGGCGGATGGTCTCGGCAATCATGTCGGCAACCGACAGCTGCTTAACCTTTGCGCAGCGGTTAGAGTAGGGGATAGAGTCGGTGAAGACAATCTCCTCAAGAGCAGAGTTCTGGACACGCTCTGAAGCGGGACCGCTCATCACACAGTGAGAAGCACAAGCACGAACGCTCTTGGCACCGGCAACCTTCATGATGTCGGCAGCCTTGGTGATGGTTCCTGCTGTGTCGACCATGTCGTCAACAATGACAACGTTCTTGCCGTTAACATCGCCGATAATCTGCATGCTCTCAACAACATTGGCTCTTGCACGGGTCTTGTTGCAAAGCACCAGTGGGCAGCCAAGATACTTGGCGAAGGTGCTGGCACGCTTTGAGCCGCCAACGTCGGGTGATGCTACCACGAGGTCTTTGAGGTGCAGGCTCTGCAGGTAAGGCAGGATAACACCTGAAGCGTAGAGGTGGTCAACGGGTACGTCGAAGAAGCCCTGGATCTGGTCGGCATGGAGGTCCATGGTGATCAGACGGTCGATACCGGCAGCGCTCAGCAGGTCAGCTACAAGCTTTGCGCCGATGCTCACACGCGGTTTGTCTTTTCTGTCCTGACGTGCCCAACCGAAATAAGGAATTACGGCGATGATGTGACGTGCCGAAGCGCGTTTGGCAGCGTCAATCATGAGCAGAAGCTCCATGAGGTTGTCTGAGTTGGGGAATGTGCTCTGTACGAGGAACACGTCGCGTCCGCGGATCGACTCCTCGTAAGATACGGCAAACTCGCCGTCAGAAAATTTAGTTACCACCAGGTTTCCCAGGGGGCATCCCAAACTTGCGCAGATCTTCTCTGCAAGGTATCTCGTGTTAGTTCCCGAGAACACCAAAAAAGAGTTGTTCGCACTCATTTTTTAATCTTTTGATTATGTTGAAAATATAATGTTTTAAATCTATAGTCTTTTGATGGTTTGTTAACCGACAGCCTTAACTCTCTGTTAACCAATCGTCTTTCTTATCTTCTCAAAATAATTAATGATTTCCTTATAGTCTTTTTGGTTGTGGATGTCAAACTTGTTCCACAAGTCGCCTCTTATCACCACACCTCCGAAACCAAGGTCTTTGGCTATGCGCATGTTGTCGAGCGTCATGCCTCCCATCGCATACACCTTCTTGTCTATAAGCCCTTTGTCGGCAGCCTGTTCGAGCTGTTGCATGGTGAAATCTGATTTCTCCTCTGGTGAGCTCACGCTGTTGAAGATGTTGTGCAAGAACACCTGGTTGCTGCAACGTTTCATCTCCTTTAGCTGGTCTATGTTTGAGCATGAGCGACCTATGCGTCCTTTATAGCCTTCAGGCTCCTTTATGCTGGCATCGTCGAGATGTATTCCTGCCAAATCGTATTCCTGCTTTAGGTAGAAATGCTCATGTACGGTGATCTTATCGTAAAAATCGTCGGGCAAGAGCGTTAGCAAGCGTTCGGCATACATGGGCGATGCTCCTGGCTTATACAGATGCAGGCTGTCCATGCCTTGTTCGAAGAGCGCGGATAGTATTTTGTCTTCTTCCACAAAGAATGTGGATTTAGTCATTATTACGAGCTTCATCGTCCTATATTTTCAATTTAATTGCAAATGTATGAATTTTATCCCAAACATGCAATAGTCTATATGAGAAATTTGTTCTTTTACGGCTCTTTGTTGCCTTTTTGTATGCTTTAAAAAGACAAAACGAACGTTTTGTCAAGACTAATTGAGGATTTTTATGGAAGGCAAAAGATGTTTTAAAAAAAGACAAATGATGTTCATGAAAGAGCAAAAGGCGGTCATGAAAGAGCAAAAGGCGGTCAAGAAAGAGCAAAAGGCGGTCATGAAAAGACCAGTGGGTTATGAAAAGAAGATAGAGACAAAAGAGACAACTCTTTAATTGTGAGGCAGTAAAACCGTGATTGAAGAATTGTCACTGTTGTCTCTATCGCCTTTAAAACGCTGCTTTTGTAACGTCTTGTCTTTATCGTTTGATCTCGATATCCTGTTTCACGTTGTTGCGTATCTTGGTGAGATAATGCTTCATGCGCTTGGCATCCTTGTTGTCAATGATGTCGAGCAGTTCTTTCAGCTCTGTGCGTATCTGTGCCACAGAGTCGTGGGTGTAGGGGTTGAACAGAATCTCCTGCAACAAGAAATCGTCCTCGTTGAGCACGCCCTTGGCTATCTGCATGTGGCGCTTGAAGGTGGTGCCTGGCGCGTCTTGGTGCTTCATGACAGCCGCAAAGGTGAAAGTGCTGACGAACGGGATGCTCAGCGAGTAGGCCACGGTACGGTCGTGCTCCTCGAACGTGTACTCGTAGATGTTTAATCCCAACTTGCTGTATAGGTCGCGGAAGAAGATGCGGCCCATATAGTCGCCCTCGCTGATGATGATGGCGTTCTCCTCGCTCAGCTGGTTGAGGTTGGCGAAGGTCGGGCCAAACATGGGGTGGGTCGAGACATAAGGATGGCCCGTTGTCTCGTAGAATGCCTTCAAGCCTGTCTTTACTGATGATATGTCGCTGATAATGCAGTCGGGGCGTAGGCTGGGCAACACCTCCTTAAATGCAGAAACGGTGTATTTTACCGTCACGGCATTGATGACGAGGTCAGGGTTAAACTCTTTTATTTCGTCGAGCTGCGTGAACCGTTGGCAGTTGTATGTGAACCTCATGCGCATGGGGTCTTTCTCATACACCGCCGTTTCGTGTTCGAAGCTGAGCAGGTCAAGAAAGAAACTTCCCATCTTGCCTGCTCCCAAAACTAATATTCTCATCTAACTTACTTGTTTATGATCTCCATCTGCTGACGTACCGACTCCTCATGCACATGCTCGAACACCTCTTTTATAAACTCGGGGTCCATGCCGCAGAGAGAACCTTGTGCGCCGCGCTTGTCAAGAATCTCATTGTAACGAGAGGTCTGAAGCACCGTCATGTTGTGTTCCTTCTTGTATTGGCCAATCTCGCGACACACACGCATGCGCTGTGCCAGGAGGTTCATGAGCTGGTTGTCGAGCTCATCGATCTGCTTACGGAGCTCATGTATGCCCTCTGTCGTGACCTTCTCGTCGCGGATGACGAGCAGACTGAGTATGTAGTCGAGCACATCGGGCGTTACCTGCTGCTTGGCGTCGCTCCATGCGTTGTCGGGAGAGCAGTGGCTCTCAACAATCAGACCGTCGAAGCCGAGGTCCATGGCCTGCTGGCAGAGAGGAGCGATGAGCTCGCGACGGCCACCTATGTGGCTGGGGTCGCAGATGATCGGCAACTCAGGAATGCGGCGGCGCAGCTCGATAGGAATCTGCCACATCGGCATGTTGCGGTATATCTTCTTGTCGTAGCTTGAGAAGCCACGGTGTATGGCTGCCAGACGCTTGATGCCTGCCTGGTTGATGCGCTCCATGGCACCAATCCACAGTTCGAGGTCGGGGTTTACGGGGTTTTTTACAAACACAGGCACGTCCACACCCTTCAAGCTGTCGGCAAGCGCCTGCATGGCAAAGGGGTTGGCGGTGGTGCGGGCACCTACCCACAGCACGTCGATGCCATACTTAAGAGCCATCTCCACATGCTCAGGTGTGGCCACCTCGGTGGCGGTGAGCATGCCTGTCTCCTTCTTTACCTCTTGCATCCAGGGCAGAGCTACCTCGCCGTTGCCCTCAAACCCACCGGGCTTGGTGCGCGGCTTCCATACACCAGCACGGAAGATGTGGCATCCGAGCTTTGCCAGCTGGCGTGCTGTTTCCATAACCTGTTCCTCTGTCTCTGCCGAGCAAGGGCCGGCGATGACGATGGGACGTTCGTTGTCACTGGGGAGATTAAGCGGTTTGAGTTCTAATTCCATATTATCTTAGTTTTGTTGTTTATTGTTCAGTTAATCATTTTCTTAATTCTTTCCAACGCCTCCTTTATCTTCTCGTCCTTGGCACACAGGCTGATGCGTATGTAACGTTGGCCGTTGGAGCCGAAGATAAAGCCTGGGGTAATGAACACGCGGGCCTCGTGGAGCACTTTCTCTGTAAGCTCCTCGGCGTTGGCATAGTGGTCAGGTATGCGTCCCCATAGGAACATGCCCACCTGTGAGTGGTCGAACGAGCAACCGAGCGTGGTCATGATCTGTTCGGCGATGTCGCGGCGACGACGGTAGGTCGTGATGTTTGCTTCGTGGTGCCATTCGGGTGTGTTGGTGTTGAACGCCTCGGCGGCAGCGAGCTGTAGACCGCGGAACGTGCCCGAGTCGATATTGCTCTTTATCTTCAAGATCCACGATATGAACGTGGGGTTGGAGGCGCACATGCCAACACGCCAGCCCGGCATGTTGTGGCTTTTCGACATAGAGTTGAACTCTATGCAGCAGTCTTTTGCTCTAGGCACCTGCAACAACGACATCGGTTTGTCGTTGAGAATGAACGAGTAGGGGTTGTCGTTAACCACCACGATGCCGTGCTTCTTGGCGAACGCCACAAGACGCTCGTAGGTCTCGCGACGGGCGTTGCCGCCTGTCGGCATGTTCGGATAGTTGGTCCACATGAGCTTCACGTCGGTGAGGTCCATCTTTTCCAGCTCGTCAAAGTCGGGCTGCCAACCGTTGTCTTCGCGCAGGTTATAATTGATGATCTTTGCACCGAGAATCTTGCTCAGCGATGTGTAGGTGGGGTAGCCGGGGTTGGGCACCAGCACCTTCTCGCCTGGGTTGACAAACGCCAAGGTTACATGTAGAATTCCTTCCTTTGAACCGATAAGGGGCTGAACCTCTGTGTCGGCGTTGAGTTCTACATCATACCAGCGCTTATAGAAGTTGGTCATGGCGTGACGCAGCTCAGGCGTTCCCATCGTGGGCTGATAGCCGTGGGCGTTGGGTTGTGCTGCTACCTCACATAGCTTCTCTACGGTCTGCTTTGACGGTGGCATGTCGGGTGAACCGATGGCTAACGATATGATGTCTTTGCCTTCGGCGTTTAGTTTCGCTACTTCTTTCAGCTTGCGGCTGAAGTAATATTCTTGTACTGCCGACACGCGGTCAGCGGGTTTTATTGTAGTCATTTTTTTCTATTTTTTATGTGAATAGCCTTGCATTTGGATGTTTCCCTTTTTCCTTAATTCTTCACTCTTCACTCTTCACTCTTCGTTCTTCACTTTCTTCACTCTCCCTTATACTCTCCCAATATTTTCATTTCGCTTGTGAGAGGTATTATGGCATCGATGCTTTGGTGATAGCGGGTGATGTTGTTATAAGTGACATCGACATAGAAAAGATATTCCCATTCGTGACCGATGATGGGGAGCGATTGGATCTTTGTCAGGTTGATGTCGTAGAACGAGAGAATGGTGAGCACCTTTGACAGACTGCCCTCCTCGTGGGGAACGTTGAACACCAAACTTGCCTTGTCGGCCTTCTCTATGGGGCGTAGGAAATCGGCCTTGTTGGGGTTGCAGACAACGAGGAAGCGGGTGTAGTTGTGCTTGTTGTCCTCTATGTGGTCTTCCAAAATCTTTAAGCCGTGAAGCTTTGCGGCAGCAGCGTTACAAATGGCAGCCCATCCGTGACATTGGTTCTTGGCTATATATTCGGCAGAGCCGGCGGTGTCTTCTGCCTCCACCGCCTTAAGGTCGGGATGGTTAGACAGATATTTGCGACATTGCATCAGGGCCACAGGGTGCGAGTGGACTTCGCTGATTGTTGTCCAGTCGTCCTCGGGCAGACAGCAGATGCAGTGATGAATCTGCAACTTATGCTCTCCGGCGATGGTGGTGCCAGAGTCGCGCAGCAACTCATAGTTGTGCAGCAGACTTCCTGCGATGGTGTTTTCTATCGCCACCATTCCGATGACTGTCGGGTCGCGCTTTATGTTCTCAAACACCTGCTCAAAGGTTGCGCAGCATATTAGCTGTATCTGTTCTCCCTGAAAGTGTTCGTGTGCCGCGATGTCGTGGAACGACCCGTTGAAGCCCTGTATTGCAATTCTTTTCATCTCTCTGTTTCTTTTATCTTTATGTTTCCTTTATCTTGTTTCTTCGTGTCTTACGCGTTTCCTTGTTTCTTAAGTGTCTTTCGCGTGTTACGAAAAAGCCCCGCTTTCACTTGTATGTGAAGCGGGGCTTGAGTTTGTCAATATCTTACCATAAGTTGAAATTTTACACGCAACTTCCCGCTTCACAATTTCTTGCAAAGTAAAAATAAAAGTAATAAAAAGATGCGTACA
>UQTI01000095.1 GCA_900543975.1 uncultured Prevotella sp.
AATTTGTTAATTTTTTAGACTATAAAGATACGAAAAATATCTAATATAAGCAAGTCTAATACATTAATAATCAATATCTTACAATTTGAAATGTTGCAGTTTTTATCCGAATAATTTTGATGCGTCTGCCCTGAAGAAGCTTGATTGTCATCGTACCCCGACCGAGGTACGCATGTATCCCGACCGAGGTACGCATACACCCCGAACGAAACGAGACGACTTTCAAAAAAATTTGACATTATGCGCGTTGCTTAACAAGCAAATTTTGCTATAAGGATTTCCTTCACAACACAAAAAAAAGATTGTCTCTATTGTCTCTATTGTCGTTTAAAATCCTCTTCTTTAGGCTTCTCCTCCACAGGAGCCTCAGCAGTTGCCGCCTCTTCCTCTTTGGGTTTCTCCTCCTTCTCCTTCTTCAGTTCAGGATATTGAATTCTGGTGTGGTAGATAGCTTTCAGGCGCTCGATGAGCACCAGTTTAGAGACAGCAAGGTCATGGAAGGTGATGGGGCAGTCGCGGAAACAGCCTGCTGCCACATCGCCGTCGATAATGCGGTTGACGAGCTGACTGATGGTCTCCTCCGTATATTTGTCGAGCGAACGCGAGGCTGCCTCTACCCCATCGGCAATCATCAGGATGGCCTGCTCGCGCGTGAAGGGGTTAGGGCCAGGATAGGTGAACGGTGCGGGGTCCACCTCCTCATCAGGATGCTCGTTCTTATAGTTGATGTAGAAATATTTGGCAAGGCCGGCACCGTGGTGCGTGAGGATAAAGTCTTTTATGATTTGCGGCAAGTTGGCTTTCTCTGCCATCTTCACGCCCTCGGTCACATGACTGATAATGATGCGTGCGCTCTCCTTGAGAGGCATGTTGTCATGGGGGTTCACGCCCGCCTGGTTCTCGGTAAAGAACACGGGGTTCGCCATCTTGCCTATGTCGTGGTAGAGGGCGCCGGTGCGCACAAGCAGCGAGTTGGCGCCGATCTTGTTGGCAATCTCCGACGCGAGGTTACCCACGGTTATTGAGTGCTGGAACGTGCCGGGAGCAATCTCGCTGAGGTCACGCAGCAGTCCGCGGTTGGTGTTGGACAGCTCAAAGAGCGTGACGTTCGACACGAAACCGAAGGTCTTCTCTATGACATACATGAGCGGATAGGCAAGGAGCAGGAGCACGCCGTTCACGGCAAAATGGATGTTCATCTCCTGATCCATCTTCATGAAGTCGTTGTCCTGCATCATCTGCAACGACAGGTAGACAACGGCTGAAGACACAGCCACAAGAAGAGCCGTGCGGAAGACCTGGGCACGGCGCAGCAGTTCGCGGAGCGAGTAGATTGCCACGAAGCCAGCCACGAGCTGTATGATGATAAACTCGTACTGATATTTCACAGCAGCCGCACAGATGAGCACCATCGTGACGTGTGTGGTGAAAGCCGTGCGCGAGTCCATGAACACCCGCACAAACATGGGCACGATGGCAAAGGGAATGATGTAGACGCTCAGGAAGTTGTGGCGCATGAACAGCGACAGCACCACGGGGAAGAGCGTTATGAGCACATAGAGCATGGCTATGCTTCGCGGTTTCTCAAAATAGTCGCGGCGGAAGAGCACGAGATAGGCTGTGAAGATGATGACCATGATGCCCACATAGAGAATCTGTCCGAGGAGCGTGCTGGTGAGCTGGTTCTCGGTAGCTATGCGGCGGTTGAGCTCGCGCTCAAAGGAGCTGAGCACACGGTAGGTATACTCGCTCACGATGTCGCCGCGGTCGATGATCTTCTGACCGCTCATGACCATGCCGCTGGCAGGCGGTATGCTGCTCAGCAGGTCGTTCTTCTCGGTCTCGCTGCGTTCGCGGTCGTAGATGAGGTTGGGCTCCAGATAGTTGGTGAGGTTACATTTTGACAGGAGCAGGCGGTGCGGACTGAGCTTCTCGTCGAGAAACAGCTGTTCGTAGGCCGACAGCGTGGAGTAGATGCAGCCTATCTGTTCTGACCGCGCGTTGTTGCCGCTCACTATGCGAATGGTCGAGGTAGAGTCTTTGTAAACGTTGTTATAGTCGGGCGTGTTCATGATGCCCGCCTGGTAAAGACGGTGCAGGCGGTCAACCACGAGCGGCACATACTGGTAAGGAAGACCGGGCAGGCCATCCTTAAAATCGTGCACGAAGCGTTTGACCTGTTGCTGCTCTACATCAGGTTTGTAGTTGTAGTAGGGCTGATAGTTTTCCATCAGCGAGTCTTCCTCTTCCTTTATGGCCTCATCGGTCTTATAGATAGGAAAATCAAACTTGGCGATGAACGACCCGTACATCCAGGGTTTGCCCACATCGTAGCGGAAACGTTGTCCCTGCTCTCGCGGCATCACCCACACAATGATGGTCACGGTGACGATGACCAAGAGCGTGCGTGTGACGGTGTTGCGCCAAAAATGGCCCTCATTATTATAAAATTCATTCATAAAATAGCCTATTAGTGGTTTACACTGCGAAAATACTAAAAAATAAGCCAAAAATGAAAAAAAAATAGTATTTTTGCAAAAATAAACAAAATATGAATTTAAGGTGGAGCTAAACACCGCCCATCGTTTTTGGTTTTTAGTACGATGGCAACGGGTAAAACCCACGTTAAAAAAACTATTTAACAAGAGATAAAGATGACAGACAGAAGAGTTAGGGTGCGCTTTGCACCGAGTCCGACAGGTCCTTTGCACATCGGTGGTGTGCGTACAGCATTGTATAACTATCTTTTCGCACGTCAGCACGGTGGAGATCTCGTGTTCCGTATAGAGGACACCGACTCTCACCGCTTTGTGCCAGGAGCAGAAGACTATATTTTGGAGTCGTTCAAATGGTTGGGTATCAAGTTTGACGAAGGTGTGAGCTTCGGCGGAGACCATGGCCCTTACCGTCAGAGCGAGCGCCGCGACATATACAAGAAATATGTGAACCAGCTGCTCGACGCAGGAAAGGCTTACATCGCTTTCGACACGCCAGAACAGCTTGAGGCAAAGCGTGCCGAGATACCGAATTTCCAGTATGACGCCCACACACGCATGCAGATGACCAACTCGCTCACGCTCTCTAAGGAAGAGGTGGAGCAGCGCATTGCCGACGGCGAGCAATATGTTGTGCGCTTCATGGTGGAGCCAGGCATACAGGTACATGTCAACGACCTCATCAGAGGCGACGTGGTGATCAAGAGCGACATACTCGACGACAAGGTGCTCTACAAGAGCGCGGACGAGCTGCCCACATATCACCTTGCCAACATCGTCGACGACCACCTCATGGAGATCACACACGTCATTCGTGGCGAGGAGTGGCTGCCCAGCGCACCGCTCCATGTGCTCCTCTACCGCGCCTTCGGTTGGGAAGACACCATGCCCACATTTGCGCACCTGCCGCTGCTGCTGAAGCCCGAAGGCAAGGGCAAGCTGTCGAAGCGCGATGGTGACCGACTGGGATTCCCCGTGTTCCCGCTCGAATGGCACGACCCCAAGACGGGCGAGGTGTCATCGGGATATCGCGAGAGCGGCTATTTCCCTGAGGCTGTTGTCAACTTCCTCGCTCTCCTGGGCTGGAACCCCGGCACCGAACAGGAGATGTTCTCGCTTGAGGAGCTGGTGAAGCTCTTCGACATAACAAAATGTTCAAAGTCGGGAGCCAAGTTCGACTTCCAGAAAGGCATGTGGTTCAACCACGAGTATATGCTGCGCAAGAGCAACGAGGAGATTGCCGAGCTGTTCGCACCCATCGTTGCCAACAACGGCGTGGACGAGTCGATGGAGCGCATTACACAGGTGGTGGCCATGATGAAAGACCGCGTGAGCTTCGTCAAGGAGCTGTGGCCTCTCTGCTCGTTCTTCTTCATCGCACCGACCGAATATGACGCCAAGACGGTGAAGAAACGCTGGAAGGAAGACTCGGCAAAGGTCATGGGCGAGCTGGCTGAGGTGCTCAAAGGCATCGACGACTTCTCGATCGAGGGTCAGGAGCCTGTGGTGCTAAAATGGGTCGAGGACAAAGGCTACAAGCTGGGCGACGTGATGAACGCCTTCCGTCTGGCGCTTGTGGGCATTGGCAAGGGTCCCGGCATGTTCGACATATCGGCATTCCTCGGCAAGGAGGAGACCTTGAAACGTCTGGAAAAGGCCATCGAGGTACTGAAGTAATGAACAACTAATCGACGAAAGCAAAAAATCACATTGCTGTGTACAACATTGCCATTTACATTTATCTTATAGGAGTGGCCATAGGAAGCCTCTTCAACAAGAAAATAAAGAAAATGTGGCGCGGCGAACGCGAAGCGGTGGATCTACTGAAAGAAAAGGTGGATCCTACCGCCAAGTATGTATGGTTCCACGCCGCCTCCCTTGGCGAGTTTGAACAAGGAAGGCCTCTTATCGAACAACTGAGGGCTACGCATCCTGAATATAAGATCCTGCTTACCTTCTTCTCGCCTTCGGGCTATGAGGTAAGAAAAAACTATGAAGGTGCCGACATTGTGTGCTACCTGCCACTCGACACCATACGCAACGCGCGAAGCTTCTTGCGTGCCGTGCATCCCATCATGGCGTTCTTCATAAAATATGAATTCTGGTACAACTACCTTCACATTCTGCGCCATCGAGGAGTGCCTGTTTACAGCGTGTCGAGCATCTTCCGACCAGGACAGGTGTTCTTCAAGTGGTATGGGCGCAACTATGCCAAGGTGCTCCACTGCATAACCCATTTCTTTGTGCAGAACGAGATTAGCTTGCAGCTGCTCAAGGGCATAGGTATAGACGAAGCCACCGTGGTTGGCGACACACGCTTCGACCGTGTGCTGCAAATAAAAGAACAGTCGAAGGAGCTGCCGATCGTGGAGGCCTTTAAGGGCATAAACGGTAAAGGCGACGCTTGCAAGGAAGAGCTCTCTGAGGATGCCGGCAAGGGAGCCCTCTCTGAGGATGCTTGCAAGGGAGATCTCTCTAAGGATGCTTGCAAGGGAAATCTCTCTGAGGATGCTAGCAAGAAAGATCTCTCTGAGAACGGCTGCAAAGGTTGCAAGGTTTTCGTTGCCGGCTCAAGCTGGCAGCCCGATGAAGACATCTTCATTCGTTTCTTCAACGACCATCCTGACTGGAAGCTTATCATCGCGCCACACGTCATAGGTGAAGACCATCTGGCTTACATCCTTGACAAGCTGCAGATGAAGGTCGTGCGCTACACGCAAGCCACGGAACAGTCGGCAGCGGAGGCACGCTGTCTCATCATCGACTGCTTCGGTCTGCTCTCCACCATCTATCGTTACGGCGAGATTGCTTATGTGGGCGGCGGCTTCGGCGTAGGCATTCACAACGTGCCTGAAGCGGCTGTGTGGGGTGTTCCCGTACTGTTCGGCCCCAACAACAAGCGCTTCCAGGAGGCTCAAGACCTGCTGGCATGTAAGGGCAGCTTCGAGGTGACCGACTATGACAGCTTCAACACCATCATCTCGCGCCTCATCTCTGACGACAAGTTCCGTCACCAGTGTGGCGAAGCAAGCGCCAATTATGTGAAGAGCCGCTCGGGAGCAACCGACATCATCATGAAAAGCGTGGTGGGAAAATGAAAGCTTAACAGACATTCTAGATGCTTAACAACCCCCAAACAATTGGTTAGCATAAAAGAAATTGGAAATGCAAAAAGCGTATGGCCTTCACCGGTCATACGCTTTTTGTTTAAAGGTCCTTAAACATCTTGCCGTCTATAATGGGAGCAAGTATGTGTTTAAACCCAAATCGGTCGTTAGGGCTTGCTTGGATTTTGGATTTTTAGAAGAATGGATTTTGTTTGGCTTTTAATGAGTAATAGCGAGCTATTGCGAATTAAAAACAAGCAAAAGACAACTTATAAAAACCAAAAGACTGCAAGCAGTTGTAAAATAATTCATAAAACGGCCTAATGACCGTTTTGGGTTAAATTAGGGTTCACTAAATTATTTTTACTAAGCAGCCACGCTTGGGGCTAAAACTCTAATGAGGTAATCAATGCTGTCTGAAATCCTTCTTTTGAAGGCCTTTAGACACAATTATGAGAAAATGGGACAGAGAAGTAGCCTAAGATGAAGGCCTATAGACCCAATTATGCGAAAATGAAAAAAAGAAGTAGCCTAAGAAACTTCATTATATTTTTTGCAAAGAAGCAAGCCCTATCCATGTGTCGTCCATTGTCGTCAAGTTTCGCCTAGATGTCGTTTACCGGGTAAAACCTTTTGGAGGTTTCGAATGAGGCCTCCACCTCGTTCCTATCGCGCCGATGGCCCTCTTCTTGTCCTCAGCGTGGCAGACGTTTTCTTTCTTGGGAGGTCGTCTAAGCGGATGGTTATGACAGTCGACATGACAATCCTTGTTAATTATGCTTATCCCCACTAAATTTCCACTGAGACGTAAACTCAGCCTTGAGACATGTGGGAGATATGTAAAAGGCATAAAAAAAAGAGTTCCAAGACTTTCGTCTCAGAACTCTCTTCTAAAAGAAGGCGGTTACCTACTCTCCC
>UQTI01000096.1 GCA_900543975.1 uncultured Prevotella sp.
TGTGGGGTGAGACAAAGACCATCCGTAACCACTATAACGAGATGGCGGTGACCCTGAACCAGGCTTCCATGAACCGTGACATCGTTATCCGCTTCCGCGTTTATAACGAGGGCATGGGCTTGCGTTATGAGTTCCCGCAGCAGCAGAAGCTCAACTATATCGTTGTGAAGGAAGAGCACACTCAGTTTGCCATGACCGGCGACCACACCGCTTATTGGATCCCGGGCGATTATGACACGCAGGAGTATGAGCATGTAATATCGAAGATGAGCGAGATTCGCGGCAAGATGAAGGATGCCGTTACAGATAACTCTTCACAGACCACCTTCTCGCCCACAGGTGTGCAGACCTCGCTGCAGCTTAAGACTGCCGACGGTCTCTACATCAACATTCATGAGGCTGCATGTATAAACTTCCCCACCATGCACCTTAACCTCGATGACAAGAACATGGTGTTCGAGTCGTGGCTCACACCCGATGCCACCGGCATGAAAGGCTATGTGCAGACTCCGTTCAACACGCCTTGGCGCACGGTTATGGTGAGCGACGACGCTCGCGACATTCTTGCATCTAATCTCATCTTGAACCTCAACGAGCCTTGCAAGATTGAGGACACATCATGGATCCATCCCACAAAATATTGTGGCGTGTGGTGGGAGATGATTGCTGGCGGACGCCAGTGGAGCTACACCTTCGACCTGCCTTCTGTGCATCTCGACAACCTCGACTACTCTAAGTGCAAGCCTCACGGACAGCATCCTGCCAACACAGCTAACGTGAAGCGTTATATCGACTTCGCTGCCAAGAACGGCCTCCAGGAGGTGCTCGTTGAGGGTTGGAACATCGGTTGGGAAGACTGGTTCGGTCATTATAAGGATTATGTGTTCGACTTCCAGACACCTTATCCCGACTTCGATATCGAGGAGCTTAACCGCTATGCTCACTCTAAGGGCGTGAAGCTCATGATGCACCATGAGACCAGTGCCTCTACGATCAACTATGAGCGCCATCTGGAGAAGGCTTATAGCCTCATGAACAAGTATGGCTATGACGCTGTGAAGAGCGGCTATGTGGGCGACATCATTCCCCGTGGCGACTATCACTACTCTCAGTCGACCAACAACCATTATCTCTACTGCATCAAGGAGGCTGCCAAGCACCACATCATGGTGAACGCCCATGAGGCTGTTCGTCCTACAGGTCTCTGCCGCACATGGCCTAACCTCGTGGGTAACGAGTCGGCACGCGGTACCGAGTATGAGGCTTTTGGCGGAAGCGCCGATTATCACACTCTCATCCTGCCCTTTACACGTTTGCAGGGTGGCCCGATGGACTATACTCCTGGCATCTTCGTGACGAAGATCAGCGAGTGGAACCCCAACAACAAGTCGTTCGTCCACACCACTCTCTGTGGTCAGCTCGCTCTCTACCTCACCATGTACAGCCCGTTGCAGATGGCTGCCGACCTGCCTGAGAATTATGAGAAATATGACGACGCCTTCCAGTTTATCCGCGACGTGGCATGCGACTGGGACGACTCTCGTTATCTTGAGGCAGAGCCTGCCAAGTATATCACCGTTGCCCGTAAGGCCAAGGGCACCGACAACTGGTTCATCGGCGGCAAGTGTGATGCTGAGGGCCACAAGAGCCGCATTAAGCTCGACTTCCTCGACAAGGGCCGCAAGTATGAGTGTGCCATCTATGCTGATGCTCCTGATGCTTCTTACGACAAGAATCCGCAGGCTTATGTCATCACTCACCGCACGGTGAAGAAGGGTGACGTGCTGAACCTCACTCAGGCTTCTGGCGGTGGCTTCGCCGTTAGCCTTATCGCTAAGTAAAGATTAAAGGCAATAATTGTTTTGGATAACTTGTTTCTGACAGAAACGAAAACTGGTCGTTTCCAATCAGAATAAAGAACGATTGGTTTCTAACCAGAAACAACAAAGAAAATGCCCTCCATCAGAGCTTCTGCTTCTATGGAGGGCGTTTTGCTTTTTATTATTTACCTTCTTTATATTTCCCTTCTTTATATTTTCCTTTTTAATATTTTTTCTTCTTTTGTTTTCAATAGAAAACCTTCTTCCCTAAGATTTTTTTTAGAAAAAGCAGGCCCTTTCTTTATTTAAATAGCTTTAAACCTTCAACTTACAAAATTTTGTTGTAAATTTGCAGCAGAGATAAAATGAAATAAAAGCCTATGGCACGATTTATAAACCCTTTCTCTGATTGGGGATTCAAGAAAATTTTCGGTCAGGAGATAAATAAGGATCTGTTGATAAATTTTCTCAACGATCTATTGGAAGGTGAGCATCACATAAAAGATCTTACCTTTAAAGACAAGGAGCAACTGCCTGAGCTTCAGGATATGCGCGGCATTATCTACGACATTTATTGCATAACCGATAAAGGTGAGCATGTTATCGTGGAGATGCAGAACCGCTATCAACCTTATTTTACAGACCGTTCGCTGTTCTATTCAGCTCGCAATATTGTGAATCAGGGTGTGAAAGGAGCAAAATGGGATTATATGTTAGCGCCTGTTTACACTGTGTGTTTTCTCAATTACGACATGGATGAGTTTACGCCAGTGAAATTCAGAACCGATGTTGCCCTTATGGACATGAACGACAAGACGTTGTTTTCAGACCGCATACGTCTTGTGTATCTTATGCTTCCTCTTTTTTCAAAAGAAGAGGATGAATGTGAAAATGATTTTGAACGTTGGATTTATGTTTTAAAGAATATGAGTACATTTGAAAGAATGCCTTTTCAGGCCCGCAATGCTGTTTTCAAGAAGCTGTCTGAGATAACAGATATATCGGCTCTTAGTCATGAAGAACGTGAAAAATATGACGAGAGCTTGAAATATATGCGTGATTATAATGCATCATTGGAGGGCGCAAAATTAATTGGGCAGAGAGAGGGTTTGCAAGCAGGAAAGAAGGAAGGCTTGCTTGAAGGCCAGACCAATATTGCCCGTATGATGCTTAATGACGGTGAGTCTATAGACAAAATAATGCGTTATACAGGTCTTACGGAGGACCAGATAAAGCAGCTTAATTAAAAAATGGTTAAAGCATTAATTAAAGACCAGATAAAGCAGCTTAACTGATTTTTAAAGCTCTAATTTTATATAAAAAACTTGTTGACAAGCCCACATAGCGTGTCAACAAGTTTTTTTTGTTTCCTTCTTTTTGTTGTTCCTTTTTTCTACCTTTCCTTTCCTCCTTTCTCCCTTCGCTTACTGCTTCTTTTCCCTGAAGGTTCTGTCATTTCTGCTTGCGATACTCAGTTGGTGTGCATCCAAACTGTCCCTTCACATACTTGCCGAAGAAGGAGAGGTTGGGGAAATTGAGAATCTTGCAAATCTCCTTTATAGGCTTTGTCGTGTTGCGAAGGTGGAACCTGATGTCTTCGTTGAGATATTCCTCAATCCAGCTTGAGGCTGTGCGGTCGCTCATCTGCTTACATACCACCGACAGATATTTGGGCGAGATGCATAGCTGCGAGGCATAATAGTAGACAGGATGCTTCTTCTGCTTCTCTGCCGACAGGATGTCGATGAAGCGGTTGAAGATAATCTCTGCCTGGTTGAGGTTGGGGCTTTTGTCGTTTTCATCGTCCTCGCTGTTGCTTATCATCATGCTGCACAGTTCGAAAAGGATGGCGCGAAGGATCGACTGAATGATTTCTGCCTTGAACGGGTTGTCCTGTTCCTCCATTTTCTGTCGCAGCAGGTCGCCATAGTTGACCACCACCGCCACATCGGCATCGCTGAGATGAAAGCATATCCGGTGCTCCACATACAATGCGCGGTTCCATGTCGACACGTTCGTTCCGAGCAGACCTTGCACGATGCGGCTTGTCATGCACAGCACGCTGCCATTGAAATCGTCGCTCACCTCAACGCCTCCAATGATGACGTTAGGCAGGCAGAACAGCAAGTCGCCCTGCTTCAGGTCGTAGCTCTCGCCGTTTAGGCTTATGTGCAGGCGCCCTTGTGCACACGCTATGAGCGTGAACATGTTGCCGCGTGTGGGTTGTGATGTGCTCACAGATGCCGCGTTTGAGACGATCATGATGTCGCCGTCCACATAATCAACTATCGAGTTGAGCCTTCCCAAGTCGGTCATGCCATATTCGAGAATGCCGTCAGTAGTGTTTGCCATCTTTTCTGTTGTTTGTTATGGTGGTGCTTGATTTTTGCCACCCTTTTCGTTAAGGTCAAGCGGTCAGCCGCTCCTTGTTCTGTCAAAACAATAAGACAAGACAGGATGTTGCAGATGTATAAATTTCTTCTGCTGTGCCACTTAACCTATGCAAATTTACGAAATTATTTGAAAATGTTGTAACTTTGCGCCGAATAAAGATTTTTTTACCGCTATGGAAAAGGAAAACCAATATGTAAAGCAGTTTCCCGACCTTATGTCGGGCAAGAAGGTAATGTATGTTCACGGGTTTGGCTCGTCAGGGCAGTCGGGCACGGTCACGATGCTCCGCACGTTGCTGCCCGAGGCCACCGTCATTGCCGAAGACATACCCCTTCATCCAGAGGAGGGCATGGTCATGCTGCGTCAGATGCAGCAGGAGGAGCAGCCCGACCTCATCATCGGCACGTCCATGGGCGGCATGTACACGGAGATGCTCTACGGCACCGACCGCATACTTGTGAACCCTGCTTTTCAGATGGGAGAGACCATGGGCAAGCATGGTATGATTGGCAAGCAGACGTTTCAGAATCCGCGTAAGGATGGCGTTCAGGAGTTTATTGTTACCAAGGCAATGGTTAAGGAGTATGAAGAGATGACCTCTCATTGCTTCGCCCATGCCGCAGACGAAGGCGAGCAGCAGCGCGTCTATGGCTTGTTTGGCGATGAGGACCCGTTGGTCCACACCTTCCCTCTGTTCAGCGAGCACTATGCCAACGCCATACGTTTTCATGGTGAGCACCGTCTCTCCGACAAGGTGGCGCACCATTATCTCATGCCCGTAATACGCTGGATCGATGACCGGCAGGAAGGACGCGAGCGCCCCATCGTGTTCATCGACTTCAACGCCCTTCACGACAGCTATAACAACCCCACCGCCAGCATGCACAAGGCTTATGAGATGCTCATAGAACGTTATGACGTTTATGTCGTGGCTCCCGCCCCAAGCAACACACCCAGTGCCCTTGCCGATGTTCAGGCTTGGGTAGAGAAATATCTCAGTGCTCCTGCCTGGAACCGCATAGTCTTTGCAAACCAGCAGCAGTTTCTCTATGGCGACTATTACATTTCAGCCACCGACACCCCCGCGTTCATGGGCACATCCATAAAGTGGGGCAGCGATGAGTTTAAGACCTGGGAGGAGATAATAACCTTCTTCGAGAGGTTGGGCGGTCAATGATGCCGCTTCACGGCTCCTCTTCTAAAAGGCACGTTTTATGCATATTTTCTCGTTGTTTTGCATAAATATACAGAAAGACACGATGATATGTAAAATGCAGGCTTTGCTATCTTTTTGCGAACTTTTTAAGGCGAAAAACGACACTAATTATTAACAAGTCTTAAAAACTGCCTTTGGTTGTCAAAGAGCCTCTTTGAGGTCGTCAAAGGGCCTTAATGAGGCTGTCAAAGAGCCTCTTTGAGGACGCAATAAAGCCCCTTTCATTTTGTCATTTGGGCATAACGGAAAAATGAATAAAACAAGGTCTGTTTTTGCATAAATATGCAAAAGCAGACCTTGATTGTTTACCCCACTTATTCTTCTATTCTTCCACAATTTTTCCATCGAACAGCCGTATGGTGCGTTGCGCCATCAGAGCATCGTGCTCGTTGTGCGTCACCATGACGATGGTGGTTCCCTCTTGGTTCAGTTCGGTGAGTAGCTGCATCACCTCTGCGCCGTTTTTCGAGTCGAGGTTACCTGTAGGCTCATCGGCGAGAATGAGCTTCGGTCCGAACACCACGGCACGGGCTATGGCCACACGCTGTTGCTGTCCACCGCTGAGCTGGTGAGGGAAGTGGTGTGCGCGGTGCGATATGGCCATGCGCTTCATGATCTGCTGCACGCGCTCCTTACGTTCGCCGGCTTTCATGTTGAGGTAGGTGAGTGGCAACTCGATGTTTTCTGCCACCGTCAGCTCATCTATGAGGTTAAAGCTCTGGAACACGAATCCTATCTCGCCCTTGCGCACGTTGGTGCGGTCGCGCTCACGCAGCTGCGACACGT
>UQTI01000097.1 GCA_900543975.1 uncultured Prevotella sp.
AGCCTCTTTGACGACCTCAAAGAGGCTTAATGACAAAAGAGGGGTGTATTTAAGAGCCGTTAACAATTCGCGATTATATTTTAACTATAATTTTATACATTATGAAAGAACAAGGCCTCGTTTGCTATCTTTCTGTCATTCTGTATATTTATGCAAAACCTGGGTAAAAACGCTCCCTTTTTAACATTCCTGCATTCTTTGCAAAGCATGTTTGAAAGCACAAACACCATCATTTAAAGATTGTAAACATGGCATTTACGATGCGCAAACATGGCATTTGCGATGCGCAAACATGGTACTTACGATGCGCAAACATGGCATTTGCGATGCGCGAAAACAATGAAACTTTGCGAATGTTCATTTACACGCTCATAAGCAGTTCTGCGACCTCTTCAGGAGTGTTGAAGAGAATTCCGTCTTCGAGTTCAGAGTCGGTTAACTCGTTGAGCAGTTCTTTGGCATCGCTTTCAGTTATCTTAGCGAGACCGTCAACGTCTTTGATATCAAGCATGGCCTTCAATATTGCGGCCTTATATTCTTCTATTGTCATAATTTTTCACCTTTCTTTTTTACCTTTCTTTTTCACTTTTTCCTTAAAAAGATTTTTCGTTTTTCACTTTTCCCTTAAAAAGGCGTGAGCCTTTTTTTTACCTTTTTACCTTTTTACCTTTTTACCTTTAAAAGTTCCTTTTTACCTTTAAAACTCTTCCTCATTCAGCACGATGTCTACCATGATCTTACGTTCAGTAAGGCTGATGCCATACTTGCTGAGCAGGTCAGCGTCCTTGGTAAAATCTTCAACCAGACGGTAGTTTCTTGATTTCGTTGGCTCACAGCGTCGCCCCTGCTTTTTAGCCGCCTCTTTGGCTTCGGCTTCTTCTTGTTCACAAAGGTTGCAGTATTCGCGCAAGAGAGCAACGGCACGCGCCACGTCCCTTGACAGCCAATGAGCATAGGCAGCGTTGAGACGGTCGGCAGACACGGCATCGGGTTGCGACAAGAGACGCGTGTAGATGTCGATGGCCTTGTCAAAGTGGCCTTGCAACATCATGCACCACGCGAGCACACGTCGCACGTTGGCATTGTTCGGATGCTCATAATCGAGCTTATAAAGAAGCTTGGTACCCTCTTCTACCACCTTGTTTGGCCGAGCCTCAACCTTGCCACCAAGAGAAGACGCGACACCACATGAAGAAGCATCACATGAAGCATCACCACATGAAGAAGCAACATCACCACATGAAGAAGCTGCATCACCGCATGAAGAAAAAGCATCGCTGCTCATCAGGCACACGGCGAGGTTGAGCTGATAGCTAAAGCTGTCGGGATGCATGGCGAGCAGACGGCGGTAGATAGCCACAGCCTCGCCGAAACGTTTGAGGCTCATGCAGCAATGGGCCATGCCACGCAGCGACTCCTCCGTGTGCTGATCCTCAGGCACGGAAGCAAAGAGGTCGTAGGCCTCCTGCCATTTGCCGTCTGTCATGGGAACCAACGCAAGGAAGCGCACCAGGCGAGGGTTTTGTGAAGACTTGTAACAGATGGCCATGGATCTGAGTTCGCGCATCATTTTGCGTTTGAGCAAGAAGCCGCAGAGCGCAACGGCATTCTCCTCCATCTCAGGACACGCCAGCAGTTTATATGACATGAACAACGCATTGCCGTCGTTGTCTTCCAATTCGTCAAGAATGAAGGGATTGAGAAAATCGCGCTTCGACCTGTACAGACGGAAGAAACGATACAGGCTCTGCAGATATGACCGACAGATATAAGCCGGATCCTCCTGTTCCACCTTGCTCACGGTCGGTCCGAACGTTGCGTCAGAGTTGAGCATCTCCTTGATGTTGTCGGGCATACGGTCCATGATCTGCGCTATGGCCAGAGCGAACGAATATTTGTCTGAGTCGCAGAACGGCCCGTTCTCCATAAGGTTGTTAAGGAACGTGCTGCCTGCCAGCCTCTCACGCGCCGCGCCAAGAGCAGGATGAGCGGCATTGAACGGCGCAAACCAGTTGCACAGGTCGTGGAAGAACGGGAAGGTTTTCATTTTTGAGAACCCGCCGAAATAGATGTCAGACCCCTGCTTCTGCATGTCCATCATCTTACGATATTTCCGTTCCATCTCCTCCATGTCGCGTTCTGCCGCGTTAGGGTCCATGATGTCCTTCATGGGGTCGTCCTCCTTCTCCACGATGCCGAGACGTGTCATCTGCAGGTTCGTGTTTTTTATGAGCGTCGGCATGATGTTGCGCTGAATCTCCTCGTTGTCGGCATCGGCGTTGCAGCAGAAGAGCATCTGCATCTGCATGTCGAGCATCTGCTTCAACGTGGTCTTGTCTGCCAGCATCGCCTTTATGCGTTCCTGAACAAAGGGGAAGAGGCGGGGTCCTCGGGGGTCGTAGGGAAGAGAGAGGACCCATCCCACGAGCGCCCTCATCTTCAGCACCTTGTCTGTGGCCCTGACATAGACCTCAGCCAGCATGTCCCATTTGTAAGGGTCGTTCACGTTCATCGCCGCCAGCATGACCGCCGACACCAGGAGCAGCGCATCGTCACGGTCGATGGTCGGCGAGAGCAGCAGATCGGCAAAATCGGCCGCCCGCCTGTCGTTCCACATAGGTGCCACCAAGAGCGCGTTGAAGAGCTGCTTCATGTAGGCATGATGGTCGGCCGTGAGCTTCTCCATCTTCGCCTTCCTCGTGTTCTCAGGCTCAAAAGCCATCATGGTCATGTCCTGCACATAAGCCTCAAGCACCGTGCGCACGGCATCGGGATGAGCCTCTGTCTGCTGTGCCGACACGCGGGCATAGGCAAAGGAAGAATATCGCTTAACCTTTTCCTCTATGAGGACATCCAAACCTGCGCCATAGACCTTTCTCATGATGTCGGCATAGACCTCATCGATTTTGTCGTCACGCAGTCCGCGCATCATGGCATCTTGCATCAGCCGGTAGTCGTTTTTCACATCCTCATAACGGGCAACGATATATCCGGGCAGCTTGTCCTCGGCAATGGTTTCTTTCATCGCCCTCAGAGCCTTACCCACATTGTGCTTGGCTATTAACGGAATATATATTTCGTAGAATGACATGTCGGTTCCTATTTTATTGTGGTTTTTGCAAATGCTGCCGCCTTGTCTACGTTCTCCTGTTGTGGTTTTGCCACATGCTGAAACTTCGATTTGGGCAGAGCGTTTATTGTTCTTTTGTCAATTTTATAATATTTCTGCAGCAAGGCAGAATAATGCTTCAGGCCGTTCTTGTTCAACGAGTCGCAGGCCATGTTGTAAGCCTTGGTGAAGGCGGCAAGCTGCTTGCGCCGGCGCGCATCAGCCACAGCCTTTTTCTTGAAAGCCACCACGCCGAGCGAAAGCTTCTTGTCTCTGCTGTCAGCCATCACACGGTGTCCCTGCAACCGGGCTGCCGTGGCCAGCGGTTCGGTGAGCCACACGGCGTCCATCTCGTTGTTGAGGAGCATGCGCAGGCGAATCTGCACATCGTTTATCTGCACGTTATAGACCTGCGACTTTGTCTTCACGCCCTCCAACACAAGTTGCGAGAGACAGTCGGTAGCCGAAAAGCGCGTCATGGCAATCATCTTGTCGCCCATCTGGTCAAGCGCCTTAAGACGCGCCTTGTGGTTTGAGAGCAGCTGCCAGTAGGTACCCGTTGAGGAGACATACTGCATGGGGGTGCCCATGAGCCTGAGGCGCTCCGTCCTCACGAGGTCAGACACCATGCCGTCGGCTGCCCCGCGCATGAGCGCCTGGTCACAGTCGATCTGTGCATTGAAGATTTTGAGGTGCACGTCAACGCCGAGCGTGTCGAAAAGGCGCTCATCCTTAGCCAGATACACGGGCAGACAGTCGATGGTAGGCACCACCGCCACCTTAAGAGCCAGCGAGTCGATGCGTTGCAACTCGAGCTGTCGCTCTCTGTCAATGCGCTTCTTTGCCTCATACGAATTGCCGCAAGAGACGACCGTAAAGACCGCCAATATGTAGAACAGGATTTTTTTCATAGGGCAAAAATAGCAATAAATTTTGACACGAAGAAAATTATTCGTACTTTTGTATGATTTAGTTAAGCTAAAGGCCAACTTGGCACGATTTGAGAGAAATAATTATGGCAAAAGACAGAACAGCATATGTTTGCAGCAACTGCGGACAGGAGTCGGCAAAATGGATAGGCAAATGTCCGAGCTGCGGACAATGGAACACATTCAAGGAGATACGCATAGCAGCGTCCACACCGTCGACCATAGCCAGCTCCAAGGGCTATCACGACGCGCCGGGCGGACGTGGCGGCAAGGCCAAGCCCGTGAAGCTGCGCGACATACCCGTTGACGATGAGCCGCGCATCGACATGCACGACGACGAGCTGAACCGTGTGTTGGGTGGCGGACTGGTGCCTGGCAGCATCGTGCTGTTAGGTGGCGAGCCAGGCATTGGCAAGAGCACGCTCACCCTGCAGACCATCCTCAACATGCCGGAGCGGCGCATCCTGTATGTCAGCGGCGAGGAGAGCGCACATCAGCTCAAGATGCGTGCCCACCGCATAGGCAGACAACTGCCCTCGGCAACCGCAGGTACCGACCACGACAACGTGACCATTCTCTGCGAGACCTCCCTCAACGACATCTTTGAGAACATCAAGGAGGTGGGGCCGGAGCTGGTGGTCATCGACTCTATCCAGACCATCGCCACCGATGCCGTGGAGAGCAGTCCGGGCAGCATAACACAGGTCAGAGAGTGTGCCGCCGCCCTACTCCATTTCGCCAAGTCGACAGGCATACCTGTCATCCTTATCGGACATATTAATAAGGAGGGCACGCTTGCCGGTCCGAAGATTCTGGAACATATCGTCGACACGGTCATACAGTTTGAGGGCGACCAACACTACATGTACCGCATCTTACGCTCCATAAAGAACCGCTTCGGCAGCACCTCCGAGCTGGGCATCTACGAGATGCAGCAGACGGGCCTGAGACAGGTCAGCAACCCCTCCGAACTGCTTCTTAGTCAAGACCATGACGGTCTGTCGGGCGTGGCTATAAGTTCTGCCATCGAGGGTGTGCGACCCTTCCTTGTCGAGACCCAGGCCCTGGTGTCGTCAGCAGCCTATGGCACCCCTCAACGCTCTGCCACAGGCTTCGACCAGCGCCGCCTGAACATGCTGCTTGCCGTTCTGGAGAAGCGCGTGGGCTTCAAGCTGATGCAGAAGGACGTGTTCATAAACATTGCGGGCGGCCTTCGTGTCACCGACCTGGCCATGGACCTCAGCGTCATTGCCGCCGTGCTGTCAAGCAACGTCGACACACCCATCGAGTCGGGTTGGTGCATGGCCGGCGAGGTTGGCCTTAGCGGTGAGGTGCGCCCCGTGAACCGCATAGAGCAACGCATAGCCGAGGCAGAGAAGTTGGGCTTCAGCGACATGATCATCCCAAAATATAACATGCAGGGTCTGAACGCAGAAAAGTTTAAGATCTCTCTCCATCCTGTGCGCAAGGTTGAAGAGGCGCTTCGCGTTTTGTTTGGATAGAATTGCTTGGATAAAAATTCAAAACTGAATAATTCATAATTCAAAAATAAAAATTCAAAACTGAACAATTCAAAATGCGCGAAGCGCACAATTCAAAAATCAAAAATCAAAAATCAAAATTGCGCGAAGCGCTTCGCGTTTTGTTTGGATAGAATTGCTTGGATAAAAATTCAAAACTGAA
>UQTI01000098.1 GCA_900543975.1 uncultured Prevotella sp.
ACACTGACAATTAGATCGTTAGGTTGTTTTTGACTGATTTACGAGCATCCCTAATCTATAATTTTGCACCCGAATTCTGAAATAAGACAGATAATCTTTCAGAACCCCTCACTTGAAAGGACAAAGAATTATAAACATAAGATATTTTTTATATAAACATGAAGCGAAGAAACATACTGACGGTAGTCTTTTCTCTGTTATGCGCGGCAACAATCATGGCACAGAATGTGGAAAACGAAAAAACAGGAATACTTCTTGTTCATTACGGCACGTCAAACGACAAAAGCCGTGCTCAGACCATTGACAAGCTTAACACTCGTGTAACAGACACTTTTCCCGACTGTGCCGTTGTTGAGGCTTATTCGGCTCCGTCGGTGATAAAGATGCTTGCAAAGCGTGGCATCAAGAAACTTAACGTTTCGCAAGCTCTTGATTCGCTGAAGGCGCTCGGATGCAACAAACTCGTTGTGCAGAGCACGATGCTTCTTGATGGAGTGATGACAGAGATGCTGAGAAAAGAAGTGGGCAAGGTAAAGAACGACTTTAGAGCTGTATCTGTTGTTCGGCCATTGCTTTACTCGGTAGACGACTGCCAGACAATGATAGAGATGCTAAACAAGAGTATTCTTGAAGACAAATCTGTAGTAGCCAAAAACTCACAAGTGGTGCTTGTTGGTCACGGTAGCGACAGTCCGGCAAATGCCATGTACTGTCAGATCGACTATTTGTTGAAAGCTGAAGGAAAGTCTTCGTGGCATGTCGGCACGATAGAAGGTTTTCCTACGATAGAAAATGTGGAACAACAGTTGAGGAACAGCAAGAACAAAAACGTGATCCTTGTGCCTCTGCTCTACATCGCTGGTAACCACCAGAAGGATGATATTGACGGTGTGTGGAAAACACAGCTTCAGACAAAAGGTTACCATGTGGATGTGTTAGGGAAAGGGCTCGGAGAAATGGCCGAAATTCAGGACATGATCATTGCTAAAATAGATGCTCAAATAAAGGCAGTAAACTCTGAAAAGGCTGAATAAAATGTCGTAATCTACAGAAAAAAAACAATGCGACAGATCATAATAAAGAAAAAAGGGAGATGGCCTTACACACAGACAAACTAATACAAAAAAACAACAAACGTAATTATATGAACAACAAAATTCTACTTTTTGTCGTAGCTACTTCGCTTGGCTGCGTAAATGCCGTGGCAGGCAATGTTTATGAAGGGACGAATGGAGATAAGGACATTAAAAAATCAATAGATCTCAACCCGGTAGTAGTAACTGGAAACGGACACCACCAGTTGCTTAAGTCAACCACGACACCTGTGCATGTGCTTTCACAGCAAGCAATAAAGGAAACAGGAGCAACCGACTTTCAAGATGTGCTGACAAAGCTCATGCCACAAGTATCGTTCTCTCCTAACGCCATGGGATCATACATCCGTGTTAACGGCTTGGGAAACAAATATGTGCTCGTTCTTGTCAACGGCAAAAAGATGATAGGCGACATTGCCGGCAATGTTGACTTAAGCCGCATCAACATGTCAAAGGTAAAACGTATTGAGGTGCTCGATGGTGCTGCCTCTGCCCTTTATGGCTCAGATGCCATTGGTGGAGTGATAAACATCATCACAGACGAGAAGACGATGGACAACGTTGTCGTGTCTTCAGACACACGACTATCGGGAAAAGGACAGTTCTCTGAAGGTGTGAACCTTGACGTTACTTCAAAATATCTTGACTCTCACACCTCGTATTTTCATCAAGAGGCTGACAGCTATCAGAACAACAACATGGCCGTAAATGCTGACGGAAAAGAGTATGAGACAATAGCACCGCTGTTCATCGGTTTCAACTCAAACGTAATAAATCAGCGTTTCGACATAAAGCCTGCAAAGAATTTCTCGATGTACGCAGGTGGATCATACAGCTATAAACTCACCGACCGTCCCAAGTCTCGCAAAGACATTACAGGAGGTTCCGATTATAACATGCGCAGCGAAGGATGGCGTTGGGAAGCAGGCGCAAAATATAAAATGGGTAAACACTCTGTGCTCTTCGATTTCGTTAACGACAACTACCACTACGGAAACCTCTATCAGGTGGCAACGAAGACCTACGACGTGGGAAACTTCGTACGCAACAAGTCGCAAAAATACTATGAGGCTGAACTGAAAGGCGTATTTCATTTCTATGACAAGGCAACAACGATTATCGGTGCCGACTGGCGTAATGACTTTCTCACGGCAACAAGCGGCGACGTAAACAACAATGTCTACACACTTGCCGGATATGTGCAGCACGATATGGAGATTATAAAAAATGTTAGTGCAACCCTTGGCATGCGCTACACCAAGCATGGCACCTTCGGAAACAACTTCACACCCAAAGTGGCTTTGATGTATGCTCCAGGCAACTTCCGCTTCCGTGCTGCCTACTCACGCGGTTTCCGCGCACCAGGTCTCGACGAGCTCTACTACCACTACTTCAAGATAATGGGCAAGCGTCCTGTCATAACGTTCGGAAACACAAACCTCAAGGCAGAAAGCAGCAACTACGTCTCGTTGAGCGCAGAATACAGCAACAAGTTTCTTACGCTCTCTGTTATGGGCTACATGAACTTTGTTGACAACATGATCGTAAAGGAGAACATCACGGTAGACGATGCTGTTCGTGCAGAACTCGCACAACAGTTTCCTGAGGCAACGGCCGACCAGCTTGCTCAGCTGAAAACCTACGGCCACTACATTAACAGCAACAAAGGTGTGGTAAGAGGATTGCAGGCTAACGCAACGGTGAGTGTTACGAACGACCTCTCTCTTATGATAAACTATGCCTACACAAACGGCCGGTCGAAGAACGCTGGCACATGGACCGTGCTTGAGCGAACCTTCAAGAACAGTTTAACGGCAGGAGCCAACTATAACCACACTTGGCGCAACTACACCCTCGGTGTGAACCTCAACGGCCGCTTCCAGTCGGCCACTTATTATCCTGGCTATGACAATGCTCCCGGCTATGGCGTAATAAACTTGAACACCACTCACACCTTTACCATAGGCAAGATGTATAAACTTGTTCCTAGCATCGGCATCGACAATGTCTTCGACAAGACAGATCATCGCATAGACACTCCTTCACAAAAAGTGGCACTTTACTCGCCTGGCAGAATGCTTGTGGTAGGACTAAAAGTGAATTTTGCAAAATAAAACAAAACTTTTTAATGGAATATCAAGGAGAGCGGAAGCATTAGAGGGTTGGTGTTCCGCTCTCCTTGCATTAATTGCATATTGAATAATGACTAAAAAATTTCTTTTAAAACTTCATCTGTACCTCTCTTTGCCTTTGGGTGTTGTCATCATGCTTATATGCCTGTCAGGAGCTACACTCGTGTTCAAAAATGAGATAAGAAATGCTCTTGAAATGCCAAAAGTCATTGCGCCACACGCAAAGAGCATTAAAGGGGATCATAAAATAAAAGCGGGTGATGAAGAAAGAGTTGGCAAAACCATTGGCAAGTTTTCTTCCAAGGACGCTCCTTATGGAACAACGACAAAAAGAGATTTTTTCTCCTATGTCACCAAGTTTCACACCAGTCTCATGATAGGACCGGTTGGAAAACTTATAATCACCTATACCACATTGCTCTTTATCTTCATCCTGATAACTGGTATATTTGTTCTTCTGCCGAAAGACAGAAAGCAGTTGTGCCAACGCTTTAAGGTGGAATGGAACAAAGGAAGCAGACGCCGCCTCTTCGACCTTCACGTCAGTCTTGGTTGGTGTGCACTCCTTTGGTTGTTACTTCTTTCTGTTACGGGCTTGGGATTTGGCTTGAAACTCGTACCCAAGGGCTCTGAGCTAATGCAGCTCTTTCACGTTATACATATCGGTTCGTGGGGAGGTATGTTGACAAAGATCATAACTTTCGTCATAAGCCTTATAGGTGCATCGCTGCCCGTTACCGGTTACCTACTATATTTTCGGCGTAAATACAAGTATTAAATTTTACAGAAAAAATTGCAAATACGAACAGGATACTGTAGCTTTGCAAGCAGAAACGTCTATGTAAAACGCTTCAGTAACACTTTTCCTGCATAGTAAAATTATTCAGTAAAGGAATAAATTTGTAGTAAAGTAATTTAGTAAAAGTAAGAGAAAAGTGTAAAGTAAACAATCTTATACAAAGTCTTCATGCCAACGTTGTTTTCCAGACGGGTCATGGTGGACTGAGAGGCCAAATCTGCGTCAGAAGGTTTACGGCCTACTGACATTTTCATGGCACTGTCACCTCGGAGCTGATTGCAGTCATTGGCATCCTCATAACCACAGAGAATCTGACCGATGCGCTGGCTCACCATCTCCATATAACTATGGTGTACGAACTCTTGTCTGCGGAAGTCAGGAATGAGCTGTCCTATTTTCCATACCAGAGAACCATGCATGTTACCCAACAACATCAATCCACCATTGGAAGACATGTCTGGAGCATTGAAATCAACACATATTTTCCTGTCAGAAACGGTTTCTGGAAGAGAAAAAAGCATTTTTCTCTTGGAAAATTGAATTATTTGAAGTATCTTTGCACATAAGAAGCGTTTTAAGTACTTGATTTTGAACACTATAAAGGTACTAATAATTGTCGAGACGACAAAATTAAACTCTTCTTATTTTGTCTCTATGAATTATATAGGCTAAGATGAGTAAAATAGACAATATATACAAGCTTCTATCTGAAGGTGAGCGTGTAACGCTCGAATGCAAGAAAGCAACGAAAGGTGTACCAAGTTCACTTTGGGACACCTATTCCGCTTTTGCCAATACATACGGTGGAACCATTCTATTAGGAGTGGTGGAACATATGAATGAACATGACAATGCCAAACGGTTTGAAATCGTTGGCGTTGAAGATGCAGACAAAATCCGTAAAGACTTGTGGAACACAGTCAATAGTCGTGAGAAGGTGAATATCAATCTTCTATGCGATGATGATATTCAGACGATAGACATTGATGGCAAGAACATTATTGCCATCAACGTGCCTCGTGCTGATTATACATTCCGCCCTGTCTATATCAATAACAATTTGTCAAGAGGTACATTCAAACGTAACCATGAAGGTGACTACCATTGTACGGAGCAAGAACTGAAGATGATGCTCCGTGATGCCAATGAAGCAGGTAATGATGGCTTGCTGTTGGAATACTACACAATGGATGACATAGACATCCCTACTTTGGAACGCTTCCGTCAGATGTTTCAGAACCTACATCCAGAGCATCAATGGAACTCGTCTGAACATAAGGAGTTTCTTTCGAACTTTGGAGGTTATAAAAAAGACCGAAGGACTGGAAAAGAAGGATTGACTATGGCAGGGCTCTTGATGTTTGGCAAGGGGCTTCCAGTCCG
>UQTI01000099.1 GCA_900543975.1 uncultured Prevotella sp.
GGCCTACGCCGCAGTTGGCTCGACCTGCTCACCACCCCTATCTTCGCACTCGTCAACAAGGGTAGCGACGATAAGCTGTCGCTGGGCTACCTGTTTTACGACATGACCGCAAAACTCTCGCACATCTTTTCTAATCGTAGCAGACTGTCGCTAAGCCTCTATAGCGGACGCGACCGCTTCAGCACCAAAGACGACAGCTATTTTGAATACTCTACCGACGCGAACGGCAACATCTTGAGCGACCACGACATCACGCGCATGAACATGAGATGGGGCAACCGCAACGTGGCCCTCAACTGGAACTATGTGTTCTCGCCGAAGCTCTTTGCCAACTTCAACGCCACGTTCACCCAAAACTATTCGCGTTACAACTATACCGACGACGACAGTTATGGCAAGGAGGGTGAGAAGCAGGTGAGCTTCCTCTCCCACGGCTACCGCTCGATGATCTATGACACGGGAGCCGATGCACAGTTCGACTACCGTCCCTCTTCGCGCCACCACATACGCTTCGGCACAGCCTACACATGGCATGTGTTCAGACCGCAGACGCAGGCACAGCGCAGCATCGTGGGCACCGCCGAAAAGAACGACACCATAAGCTCCTCGGGCAGCAACCGCAACGTGTCGCACGAGCTGAACCTCTTTGCCGAAGACTCATGGCGACTGGCGCCGCAGTGGAGCCTTAACGCGGGCTTCAACGCCAGCCTGTTCAGCACTGACAGCAAGACTTTTATGCGCTTCGACCCGCGTGTCGCCATGCGCTGGCAGATGAGCCGCACGATGGCAGCCAAGCTGTCCTACACCATGATGACGCAATATGTGCACCGCATAACAAACTCGTTCCTCGACCTGCCCACCGACTATTGGGTGTCTACCACCGCCAAGCTTGAACCCATGCGGTCCTGGCAGCTCACCGCGGGCCTGTATGCCGAGCCGTCGAGCCGTCTCGACCTGTCGGTGGAAGCCTACTATAAGCGGACAAGCCACATGTTGCAGTATGCTTCGTGGGCAGGAATAGAGCCGCCCGCCGACCGTTGGGACGACAACGTGATGGACGGGCGCGGCATGTCTTACGGCGTGGAGGCCGACGTCCATTATCACACCTCGCGCCTCGACCTCTCTGCCGCCTACACGCTGTCGTGGAACAAACGCCGCTTCGACGGGTGGTATGACGGGTGGTTTGCCGACAAGTTTGACAACCGCCACAAGCTGAACGTCACCATGCAGTGGGCGGTGACGGATAAAATCAACTTCACCGCCGCCTTCATCATACGCAGCGGAAACCGCATGACGGTGCCCACGCAGATAGCGCCCATGCCCGAGACACCGGGCCACAACGGCGGCACGGCAGGAGGCTTCACGAACCCCGACCTGAGCTTCGGTGGCATCGGTGCCAACAGTTATGTCTATGAACGGCCCAACAACGTGGCGCTGCCCATGTATCACCGCCTCGACCTCGGCTTCGACTTCCACCACACCACGAAGCACGGCCATGAGCGCGTATGGAACGTGAGCGTCTACAACGCCTATTGTCACCTGAACGCTATGTATGTGGAGCTGAAGCAAGACTGGAACGACAGCAAACTCAGGGCAAAGTCGCCGGGCTTCATACCCATCCTGCCGTCGGTGAGCTACACCATAAAATTCTGATTTTAAACACAACATACCCAATCGTCGTGATTTGGACAAACAAAAATAATGTTTATGAAGACAACAAACATACGCAAGATATTTATAGCCGCCGTGGCAGCTGTTGCCGCCGCCATGACCATGTCGTCGTGTACCGACCATTTTGATCTGGGAAAGATTGAGGGCGAGCCTAAGATCGTGGTCTACTGCATGCCCACCTGTGGCGACACCACCATCGTGTCGCTGGCTGAGAGCATACCCGTGAACACGAAGCCGTCGGAACTGACAACGCCGCACCGGTTGTCTGACGCCACCGTGAGCTACCGCCTGAACGGGGTGGAGCAGAAGGTCGAAAATCTCGGCAACGGCGAGTATCGTGTGGTGGCGCAGCAGAAGGCGGGCGACGTGATACGCATAAAAGCCTGCCATGCAGGGCTGCCCGATGCCGAGGCGGTGACGGTCATTCCAGAGACCGTGGAGGCAGAGATCGTGGGCATGGCTGACGTGAGGGCCGATGCTGACGGCGACGGCGATTTCCGCGACTATGTGCAGCTGGCGGCACGCTTCAACGATGACCCCAAGACAAAAGACTATTATGCTGTGCGCGTGATGGCCGACTACCGTTTCTATTGTAAAGACGGCGTCATCGTGGTAGGTGACAACATCGTTGATGATGACAACAACCAGGCACCAACGGCCGACGATGACGATGAGGTGACACCGCCAAAGGGCTATTACCTGGTGACCTCGCAGAGCTACACACGCTGGCAGGAGCTGAACATACAGAACGAGCCGCTGCTCAAGCCCTTGACCAACGCCGACAGCGACTTCGGCTTTGAGCGCAACTTCTATCAGAACTTCTACATCTTCGACGACTCCAGTCTGCATGCACCGTCTTACACGCTACATCTCAACGTGCCGAAGGAGGCGACAGGAGGCGTGTGGGGGAAAGAAGATTTCTACGCCACAATAAGATATAAGGTGGTGATGTACAAGATCTCAGAAACAGCCTACCGCTTCTTCAAGGGCTTAAACGACATTGACGGCAACGACTTCGCCAATTATGGCTTCTCGCAGATTGCCCCCACGCCTTCAAACGTGGAAGGCGGCCTTGGCTTCGTGGGAGGATATAGTTCGGGAAAAGGCAAGTGGAAGCAATATTAAATGTTTGCTTAGATGTTTGCCGGTATCGAGCAGTTAGAATCTTTTAAAAAAAGACAGATATGAAGAAAGACGAGATATTTGTGATGCGCCATTATCGTAACGACGCGCTGGACACGAGGCATGCCTATCGCCGCTTTGCCGAGGCTACGGGCTTGCGTGCCCGCGCCACACGGCTAAGGTTATGGTTCTCTGCTGCGGCTGCCGCCATCGTGTTGGCGGTGGCAGGAGCCTTGGTGTGGATGCAGCAGGGCGGTGGGCAGACGCTCTACGAGAGTGGCGACACACCGCTGGCTCTCGTCTTGCCCGACGGGTCGGAGGTGACACTTCAGCCCCACTCGTCGCTCGCGTTCCGCGGCGACAGTTGCCGTCGTCTCTATCTTCACGGTGCCGCCTCGTTCCGCGTGCGCCACGATGCCAACCGCCCCTTCACCGCAAGCGGAACGATAGGCAGCGTGAAGGTGCTCGGCACGCGGTTCTCTCTTGACGAGCGCGGCGGCAAGGCACTGGTGAGCGTGGAAAGCGGAAGGGTTAAGTTTGCGTCGGTGAAGACCGGCGGCAACGTGGTGATGACACGCGGCATGAAGGCTGTGCTTGCATCTGCCGACAGCAAGCCGACCGTCACCAAACAGCCGGCGCAGGCTCTCTTACACACCTTCGCCTTCAGCTCCACACCTCTCGGCGAGGTGCTCTCTGCGCTTGGCGCCTACTATGACGTGCGCCTCACCACCGCACAAGACAACCTGACGCGTCGCCTCACGGGACGCTTCACGGCAACCCAGCTGGAAGACATCGTGCCTGTCATTGAGCAGACGCTGGATGTGAAGATAAAGGTGGAGGAGCCTTGACGGGGTGGGGCATGAGCAGAACCCATTGGGCGTGAGCAGAACAAATTGTGGCGTGAGCAGAACAAATGACGGGCATGGCTACCTGAAAAGTGTGCTGAATTGTGATTTTTTTGTGTCAGGCAGAAAAAAAAAAGGTGGTTTTCTTGCCACTAAAGAATTAATGTTTTATTTTTGCAAAGAAGAATAAAGTGTGTCGCCAACCAGACAAATTTAGACTTAACGGCGTGGCGATGCGACACACCAACACAATGTAGGATGAAATTCAAGAAATTGAATTCAGAGAATAAAAAACAATATAAACATTAATTAAAAATTCTAGCTTATGAAAAAAATTCTGTTTGCAGCCCTTTTGACGGCGGTGGCCATGAACGTGGACGCCAAGAAGAAGTTTGCCATCACCATGACAGGCGAGAACCTCTCTACCTTGACACAGGTCACAGACAACGCTGAGCCGTGTATGGATCCCTTCGGCGGCGACAATGGTGCACCTCTCTATTTCGCCGTGCGTGAGAACAAGAAATATTATAACATCTATAAGAAAGCCAACCCCTTCTCTGCTGCCATGTCGCAGAAGACCAGCGGCAAAAACTTCAACCGCAACCCGTGGTACAATCCTGCAACCGACAAGCTCGCTTTCAGCTGCATGCAGGACGGGTCGTCAACGTCTGACATCTACACTATGTTCGACAACAAAGGCAAGGCGCTATCACAGATAACAGAGAGCTCTGACGCTTATGAGGAGAACCCGAGCTTCAGCAAGGACGGCTCCAAGATCGTGTATAACAAGATCCAGAACACTTACTATCGTAAGGTCAACTGGGCAGGCATGCTCTTCGGCTTTGGCGTGAGCACCGTCATTGTGCAGAACAGCGACATCTGGATGAAAGACATGAAGACGGGCGAGACGACGCTCCTCTCCAACGGTTATCAGCCCTGCTTCTCGCCCGACGGCAAGAAGGTGGCTTATGTTAAATATTCGAGCGATGCCAAGAGCACCAGCATCTGGGTCATGAACATCGACGGCAGCGAGCAGGTGCAGGTGACCGATGCCAAGAAGGGCTTCGCCTTCCATCCGCGTTTCTCGCCCGACGGCAAGCGCATAGTGTTCCAGTCGTCAAAGAAGGACAAGAAGGATGCCGACCTCTATGTTGTTGACACCGACGGCAACAATCTCGTGCAGCTCACCGTGAACAAGTCGTATGACGGCCAGCCTTACTGGACAACCGACGGCTTCATCTATTTTGTTTCGGACCGCGGCAATGACCCCGGAAACTATCAGATCTGGCGATTCAAGTATGAATAAAGACACTGCTTCCGCTGACGGGCGTCTTAAAAAATGGCTCAGCGGTTTTGTAAAAAATAGTTTTTGAGTTAAAAAAGAGGATGTGGTGTGTGCGGCATGGTCCGTCGCATCGCATCCTTGTTTTTTGACCTCAAACAGCTGATTTTGTGTGAAACGATGTGAAAAGCTATTTTGAAATATTAAAGAAAGTGAATATTTGTGTCGGTTATTTGGCTGGTTGCAAAACTTTTCTTACCTTTGCAACCGCTTACTGAAAGCAAGGGCGTTTAGCTCAGCTGGTTTAGAGCATCTGCCTTACAAGCAGAGGG
>UQTI01000100.1 GCA_900543975.1 uncultured Prevotella sp.
GAAAACCGGCGTACTGAGAGGTACCGGGGGTTCGAATCCCTCTCTCTCCGCAAAGGCTTCTGAAAGAAATTTCAGGAGCCTTTTTTCGTAGTACAGTATTCTCGGCATAAATAGACAGAAATTTATGACAATTCATCCATTACATATTATCCCATCCCTGCTTATGGCTTTATCATCTTTAAGTGCTCACGCCACATACCCCGACTCTCTTAACCAGAGAATGATGCAGGAAGAGGAACAAGCGTTTCTTGAAAACATGGAACCGGGATTGCAGCACACACAGATGTTGGCTGTGCGTAAAGCCATGCAAGGCAACGACTCTGACCTGCAACAGATGCTGCTCTCGTCAAGCGCATGCGACATCTTGACATGCCTGTAAGCTATCGCATCTATCCCACCGCTACGCATCTGTTCATAACCGTATCCGGACAGCCAACAGCTTTCAAGGAAGCGGTGAGAGACGTCAGCCTGTTCATAAACGGTGCTCACTAAAGAATTATCTCAAACAGTCATAACAATCAAGAAACAACATCACACCATGGCATTATCCAACATAGAGAAACATTATAACAAACACCCTGAAGACCTGCGCCTTCTGCGCAGACACGGCATCGTAGAGTTTGAAACGACAATGCACCACCTGCACCGTTTCCTTAAGCCCGGCATGCATCTGCTCGACATCGGCGCAGGCACAGGCCGCTACACCTCAGCCCTAATGTCCGAAGGCTACGACGTGAAAGCGGTTGAACTGGTGAAGCGCAACATCAACGTCTTCCTCGAACGCGAGCCAACAGCCAACGTGGTGCAAGGCGACGCAAGAGACATGCCGTTCATCCCTGCCGCATCGGCAGACATAACGCTCTTGCTGGGACCTCTCTACCACCTCATTGGCGACGAAGAGAAGCTGAAAGCTCTAAACGAAGCCAAACGTGTTACGAAACCTGGCGGACTGATCTTTGTGGCTTACCTCATGAACGAATATAGCATCCTGTCTTATTGCTTCGATGAAGACAGAATGGGCGACCTGCTAAAAAAAGGTGTGGTAGACCGCAATTTCCACATCCAGGCACAGGCAGACGAGCTTTACGACTATGTGCGCATCGACGACATCAACCGTCTGGACACAGCTGCCGGCCTGGAGCGTGTCACCATATTCTCACCCGACGGGGCTTCCGACTACATGCGCACACGCCTAAACCGCATGAGTGACGAGACGTTCTCTCTGTTCATCGAATACCAAAAGACCATATCTGAACGTGCCGACCTCATTGGCGCGGGAAGCCATGTGGTTGACGTGGTGCGGGTGAAATGAAAAAGCCGACAGAAACGACAACAACCCGACAACAACGAAACCTGACCTTACCAAGAGAAAACAACAGCTGACGCGACAAAAGGAAAATGTGAACAGTTTGTGATATTTTATGAATATGCCTACACGATAATAAATCAGTAACTTTGCAACCGAATTATTACTAAAGGTATGAAAAAATTATTGTTCACATTTTCCTTGACTCTTCTCTCAAGCCTGACCATGGCCCAAGAGACATTGTCATTGGGGCAATGCCTACAGATGGGCATTGAGCGAAATCTTAATCTGAAAACCTATGAGGGCAATGTTCTCAAAGGCAAGCACAACATCAGCGAGAACCGTGCCCGACTGCTGCCACAGATAAACATAGGTGCAGCTTTCAACGACAATTTCACGCCGCCTGTGTCTGTGACCGATGGCACCGCCTACGGCAAACCGTACAACGTCACAAAGACGCTGCAATATAACTCATCGGCAAGCATCCAGCTACAGATGCCCCTCTACAGTCAGACAGCACTCACAGCGCTCAACATCTCCAAAACTCTCGACCAGCTAAACTCCTTGTCTTACAACAAAGCCAAGGAAGACCTCATCGTGCAGATCAGCAAGATGTATTATCTCGCACAAAACACCGAGGAACAGATCGGCATAATAAAAGACAACATCAAGCGTCTGGAGGAACTGCGCGACATCACACAGGCCTTCCATGACAACGACATGGCCCTCAGCGTCGACGTGAAACGTGTAAACGTGAACCTGGAGAATCTCAGCGTGCAATATGACAACGCAAAGGCAATGCTCACACAGCAGTATAACATGCTCAAATATGTCATCGACTATCCTGCCGACAAAACCATTGCGGTAGAGAAAGCAAACATCGAACAGACAGACATGGCAGCGCTGACAGGACTGAACGAGAACCTGTCTGAACTGCAACTGCTCCGCAAACAGCAGACGCTCGCCGAACAGCAGAAGAAGCTGGCGAAAGACGGATACCTGCCCACGCTTGCTCTCACAGGCAACTGGACCTACGCCGCCTTCACCGACAAGTTCAGCAACTGGTTCCATTCTGGCGAATCGAACCATTGGTACAAGTCGAACGGCATCGGTCTGACGCTGCGCATCCCCGTGTTCGACGGTTTCGAGAAGCGCTCCAAGATAAGAAAAGCACAAGTAGACATCGACAACGCCAAGCTGTCTTACGAGAACGCCATGAAGGGCATGCAGACACAATATGCCAACGCCGTGAACGACCTCGCCAACAACCAGCGCAACTTCAGCAAACAGCGCGACAACTATCTCCTGGCCGAGGATGTGTATAAGGTTACAAGCGACAGATACCGCGAGGGCATAGCCTCAATGACGGAGGTGCTGCAAGACGAGATGAGCATGAGCGACGCTCAGAACAATTATCTCACGGCCCATTTCAACTATCAGGTGTCGAACCTGACGCTACTGAAGCTCACAGGACAACTTGAGAAGCTATTGAAATGAATGAGGAATGTGGAAAGTGGAATGTGGAATGTGGAATGATTGCGGCGTTGCCGCAATGTAGATTTTTCCAATGTTTACTTTTCCTTTTATTCGGCATTTATTCATTAAGCTTTTATTTTTTTAAGGTAACATATAACAAGACAAAAAAATGGAGACAAACAACAATAACGCTAGCAACAACAACGCAAGCAATAACAACGCAAACAGCGAGAACAACGCCCAGTCTAATCACGAGCTTACAGCCAAACAGCTGAAGCGCCAACGCATACGCCAGATTGTGGTAAGCCTCATCGGCGTGGCTATCCTTGTGTGGGGAATCGTCAAGATCGGCTGCATGTTCATGGACTATAAGAGCAACGAGAAGAGCGACGATGCTCAGATAGAGCAATATATCTCACCCGTCAACATGCGTGCATCGGGATACATCAAGAAAATCTGTTTCAAGGAACACCAGGACGTGAAGAAGGGCGACACGCTGCTCGTTCTCGACGACCGCGAGTATCGCATACGCGTCATGGAGGCTGAAGCAGCTCTCAAGGACGCCATGGCTGGAGCCAACGTGGTGGACGCATCGCTGCAGACCACGCAGACCTCTGCAACGGTATACGAGGCATCAATAGCCGAGATAGAGATACGCCTCTCTAAGCTGGAGAAAGACCGACAGCGTTACCAGAACCTTGTAGCCCGCAACGCTGCCACACCCATACAGCTCGAACAGATCGAGACCGAATATAACGCCACGAAGAAGAAGCTCGATGCTGTACGCCGCCAACAGAAAGCTGCCTACTCGGGCGTGAACGAGGTGCAGACGCGCAAGAAGAACACAGCGGCTGCCATCGAACGTGCACAGGCTGCTCTGGAGATGGCAAAGCTCAACCTCTCCTATTGTGTCGTAACGGCTCCCTGCGACGGCAAGCTCGGACGCCGCGCTCTCGAAGAGGGACAGCTGGTGAACGCAGGACAGACCATCACCTACATCATGCCCGACACGCAGAAATGGGTCATCGCCAACTATAAGGAGACACAGGTGGAGAACCTCTATGTAGGCCAGAAGGTCATCATGACCGTCGATGCCTTCGAAGGCAAAGAGTTTGAAGGCAAAATTACGGCCATTTCTGGTGCCACAGGTTCCAAATACTCTCTCGTGCCTACTGACAACTCGGCTGGCAACTTCGTGAAGATCCAGCAGCGTGTGCCTGTGCGCATAGAGTTTGAAGGAATATCCAAGGAAGACAACGACAAGTTGGCTGCCGGAATGATGGTTGTTGTAAAGGCTCAACTTAAGTAAATGACACAAGCAGAGATATATACAGCGGTGCCTGACCACCTGCCGAAGAATTTTCCGTTCTACAACTGGGTGCCAAAGCCCCTTGGCATCGCCTTCCTCGTCATCCTTTTCATACCTATCATGACGGTGAGCGGTGCCTACACCGTCAACAGTAGCGAGATGGTGGGCGGGCTTGGCATCCAATCGGAACATATCGCGTTCCTGAGCTTCGTCACGTCCATAGGCATGGCGGCGTTCTCGCCGTTCTTCTATTCCCTGGTCAGCGTGCGCCGCCAGAAGATGATGAGCCTCGTAGGCTTCTCCTTACTGGCTGTGCAGAGCTACATCTGTGCCAACACCGACAGCCTGTTCATCCTCGCTCTCAACAGCCTGATCATGGGCTTCGTCCGACAGACCTTGCTCATGTGCAACCTCTTCACGCTCATCAAGTATGGCTTCGGCATAGAGGCCACACGCAACGTCACGCCCGGCAACGAGCCTGTCGACGAGGCAGGATGGGACGCTCTCGACACGGAGAAGAAGGCGAGCCAACCGATCATCTATTTCTTCTTCATGCTCCTCGGACAGATAGGCACATGGATAACGGCATGGTTCGCTTACAACTACCACTGGCAGATGGTCTATTATGCCATGCTCGGTGCCATACTCGTGGCCCTGCTCATCACCCTTCTGTGCATGCCTTACAACCCCTACCCCACAAAGCACAGTCCGCTGTCGTTCTCCAAGTTCGGCAACGTGGTGGTGTTCTGCCTCATGTGCTGCTCGTTCGTCTATGTCACGGTCTACGGCAAGGTTTACGATTGGTACGACAGTCCAAGAATCTGCTGGGCAACAGCTGTCTGTGTGCTCTCCTCCCTTCTGTTCTTCTACCTTGAGAAGACGCGCCGCTCGCCTTACTTCATGCTCAAGGCGTTCAAGTTGCGTAGCATACAGGGCGGCATACTGCTCTTCATCGGACTGATGATCTGCAACTCCAGCTCCATGCTCGTCAACATCTTCGTGGGCGTGGGCATGAAGACAG
>UQTI01000101.1 GCA_900543975.1 uncultured Prevotella sp.
AGCTAGAGCGATATTTTTTTTGACGTGTATCTACTAGCATCGCGGATACGCTTACTTTAAGTATCGTTTTTTAGCAACACCAAGCTGTGGAAGAGACAATCAGGATAAGGTTAGAACAGCTTCTTTGTTGAGCCTAATGTTATAAAGACATTTTTATCCTTGGGGTTGCTCTTACAAAAGTTTTAGAACAAAAGAAAATGCAGAAAAGACAAAAAAGAGAGAACAAGAGTTTTTTAACACGTCTTCTTTCGCTTGTGGTCGTCGTGCTCCTCATAGCCACGGCGGCGGCAGTGCGTGACGGCAAGCTCTTCGAACACGAATGGAGCAAGCCGCAGACCTCACAAGCAGCGGCTGCCGATGGCAACGACACGCTCGTTGTGCTGCCCGACGGTGGCTTCGTTGTGAACACAAAGCCGCTCGCAAAGGATGTTATGGGCTATGGAGGCAACGTGCCGCTGAAGATAAGCATAAGTAAAGACGGGGTGGTAGACAGCATCGTGGCGGAGCCTAACGCTGAGACCCCCGACTTCTTCGATTATGCCAAGACGCTGTTTGACCGGTGGAAGGGCAAGACCGTTGACGAGGCCATGGCTCAGAAGGTGGATGCCGTGACGGGAGCAACGTTCTCGTCAAAGGCCATCATTGGCAACATGAACCGCGGGCTGGCTTATGCCAAGCGGCATGTGGTGGCTGAAGAACAAGACCGCGCGTCGGGGGCAACGGCGTCTGCCGCAGGGGCTTTCCCTGATGGCGGTTGGACCGTTGGCGGCATCGCGGCTGTGGTTGTGGTGTTGCTCGGTGCCGTCGTGCCGCTTCTCACAAAGAGCCGCCGTTGGCGTTATGTGCAGCTCGTGCTGAACGTTGTCGTTCTGGGACTGTGTACAGGCACCTTCGTGTCTTATGCTCTCTTCATGCGCCTCTTTTCGGGTGGCGTGAGCGTTGCTGCCCTCTCGGCCCTTGCCGCCCCGCTGCTCATGGTTGCCGTGGCTTTGGTCTATCCCTTGGTCGGCAAGCAAGGCTATTATTGTGCCAACATGTGCCCGTTTGGTTCTGCACAGGAGCTGGCGGGCAAGCTCTCGCGTCGCAAGCTTCGTGTGTCGCCGCGCCTGAACAAGGGATTGGTGATGTTCAAAAATGTTCTCTGGTGCGTGCTCATGGTGTTGCTGCTCACGGGTGTGTGGACGGCATGGATCGACTATGAGCTGTTCACCGCCTTTCTCTATTCTTCGGCCTCTGTCTGGGTCATAGCAGCAGCCGTGGGGTTCCTTGTGCTCTCGGTGTGGGTGCCCCGTCCTTATTGCCGCTTCGTATGTCCCACAGGCTGCCTTATAAAGCCCTCGCTCTCATGGGCGAAAAGAAAGAACACCAAAGGAACGAAGCCCACGGAGAGGAGATAAGGAAGGTGTGAAAATGTAAAAACATTTTTGCGCTTCGCGCATTTTTTAACATTCTTGCGCTCCGTAGGTGCTCAGGCGCTTTGCGGAGTTATTTCCATTAATGACCCATTAATTATCATTAAAACGCGCTTTGCGCGGAAAAATTAATGTTTCATACTCCGCGAAGCGCCTGAGCACCCACGGAGCGCAAGAATGTTCAATTAATGGAAATTAATGTTTTAAAAAAATAATAAGCGCGAAGCGCGATGTTAATATTAATTATCATTTCGAAGATGTCGATACCGCTTCTTCTTTATCCACGGCCAGGCTTAAGCCCTATAGCTCATTGTCCGTTCTTACAACCTTGACGCTATATGTTTCCTGTACATTTTCATGTGCGTGGCTGAAAGCACCTTGCTTATGCGGTCAACGCGCTGCCGGGGTGTGGCTGTCGGGGCATCGGCCTCGTTGTCTTCGGTCAGATGCATGGTGCCTTTACCCGTTATGGGCAGATATTCGTCCCAGAAGACAGGCACATCGTGCCAGCGACCGTCGCCTCCCCATCTTGAGATGTAAGAAACGCGCTGAACGGTGTAATGGCCGTGGGCATAGACGTAGATGACCTTGGAACCGTTGATGGTGGGGCCTTCCTGGGTCTTCAAAATGCAGTCGGTCACGCACGACGGGGCTTTAAAACGGTCCTGTCCCCAGAGGTTGGCTATAGCCTCGTGTTCCCAGAAGGTGCTCTCTTGCTTTGTGCCGTGTACATACATGTCGCCAATGGGTCTGGTCTGCTGATACATGGGCACGCACAGCAGAGGGGCCAACGCGAAATATATGGAACGGAAGAAATCGGCGTTCATGCGGTAGAAGTCTCTCTCTGCCCTCACATAGTTGTAGTCGGCAAACCGGCGCGGGTCCATGTCGAGATTTACCGACTGCATGTGCTTCGGGATGATGATGTTGATCATTCGGTTTTTAATGAAGTCGAAGTCGTCGCCATAAGAAGCGCTCCTGTCTTGCAACAGCTTGAGCATGTTCTCCTGTGCCAACGGTGTGAAGAGCAAGGCAAACTGCTGGTTGTTGTTGCGGTCGCTGGTGTTGAACGCCACCTCAAAGTCCTCGTTCGTCATCATGGCATAGTCGTTGTTGTCAAGGTCGCGCGACTTGCGCTTTAGCTTCAGCTTCTGCCATTTGTATGACAGCGACCCCTCGCGGCTTGCCAGACCGCTGCTCTGGCGGGTAAACGTGAGGTCGGGTGCGGCGGTGTTGCCGTAGAACAGGCGCGTACACTCATGATATACGGGGTAGGGGGCTGTGACGCTGGCGGTGAGCGTCTCAGAGTGTTGCACGGTGCGGCGGTTGCCGTCGCTGTCTTCCTCTTCTGTGGTCCAGTAGATGGTCTTCGAGCCATAGTAGGTCTTGGCACCCATATCCATCTTGCGCGTGCGGCAAAGCACAAAGGGGCTGCCGTTGATGAGGCCCGAGTGGCAATAGATGACCGACCGCCCTTCGTTGAAGAGGTCGTTCCAACCATATATGTGCCTTAGGTCGGCAAGACGTTGTGTGGTGAAGTAGGGGTCAAACTCTATCTTGGGCACCGTGGCCGTGATCATGCGCGGCAGCATGTCCCAGTCGTAGAGACGGTTCAGGGGCTCCATCTGCTGCCATCCCTCCATCTCTATGTCATGGGCCTGCTGCTTAAGGTCATCGTTCTCGTCGCTCAAGCTGCTCATCAGCGGGTGTATCTTGAAGAGCAGGCACAGCACAGCCACCACCATCACCATGAAGATGAGGTAGACGGTTGTGGTGTCGAGCGAGTTTTGATTCTTGTAGAGGTAGATGGCACCTGCTATCACGCCACCCCACAGAAGGAAGCAGAAGAAGCGTGCCCACCAATATTTGTTGTTCACATCTTCCATCTCATCCTCGGTGTCGTACAGTCGGCTGCATGTCTCATGGTTGGCTTCCACATCGACCTGCGCCTCTTTAGCAAGCTCTGCAAAGGTTTCTCTCGCTACCCGTTCAAACTTTGGGCGAAACGTATTGACATATTCGTCCAACGGATCGTATATATCATTAGTCATCGGTCAGTCTTTTTTTTTCTTTTGCCGTTGATAAAATTTTTTCTTCCTTTCGCTCTTAAAAGTCTTTCCTCGTTTTTCTTTTATCACAACAAATCGTTTCCTTTTTATCGCAACAAATTGTTTCCTCTTTGTCGCAATTGAGCTTTTTCAAGTGCATAAGAAACACATTTTCAAGCGATTATCATCTCAAGAGAGCGCGGCCGCGCTCGACTTTGTCGCTTGCCAGAGCAAGAAGAGGGCGAACATATCGAATATTTGAACACCTTGCTTGTTCTCTTTTGAAAGGAAGTGGCAATGCGGTTTAGAAGAATTTGCCGCGTGCCTGTTCGCGTGTCTCTGCCGATGCCGTGAACGGAATGCGGGTGGTGTAGCCTTGACGTGCAGCCACAATCATTTTTGTCGGCCACGAGAAGAGGTCGGTGTTCCATTGTGTCACGCGGCTGTTGTAAACGGAGCGGGCGGCTGTGATCTCGCGTTGCAGATAGCTGTTTTGCTGCATGGCGTCCATGATGACCTGATGTGCTTTCAGCTCAGGATAAGCTTCGACCTGTGGAAACAGGCGGCCGCAAGCCATGTTGAGCTGACTGTTCACCTCGCTGCGGTTGCCATCGTTTATGGCCCCGCCACGCAGGGCTGCCACGGTTTTCATCACGTCTTTGTCAAGCTCCACGGAGCGGTTTACAAGCCCCACCACGTTTTGCAGAATCTGCACACGCTGCTCAAGATAGTTGTCTATGTTTGAGGCTTCGGCCTGAATGCGCTGTTCGAGCTTCATAAAGTAGTTGCGTGCCGAAATCTTCATAAACGCAAACACCACGCCAGGCAGCAGTCCGCCCACGCAACCAATTACAGCCACCATGGTGGGGTCTGTCAGTTGGCTACCCATAGTGAACACATAAAGCAGTGTGAGCACAGGAATGGTTACCCACAGAGCAATCTCAAAAAACGTTGATTTGTAGGTTATCTCTACCGGCAGTTGGCGGTCAATAACATGCACATCACGACCCTTGTCGTTGATAGGGCCTTGGGTCTCGTCTAATAAATTAGCCATAAAAAACAGGTATTTAATTGTTATATTTCGATTAATGTTTCTTTAGTTTAATGTTTCTTTCGATTAATGTCTCTTTTGATTAATGTTTCTTTCGATTAATGTCTCTTTCGATTAATGTTTCTTTAGTATAATGTCTCTTTTTTCGATTAATTACACATTTCGTTTCTTTTCAAGCTTTTCGAAAACAAAGATACAGCTTTTTGTTTTAACGCAAGCATTTTACAGAAAATATTGTTGCTCTTGTGCCAGAAAAATTCGTTTCGTTCGATGTGTTCGTGCTTAAAAGTAATGAGAAACGTATCTTAAAGTAATGAGAAACATATCTTAAAGTCATCGTCCCTCGGTCGGGGTACGCATGTCCCTCGGTCGGGGTACACATGTACTTCGGTCGTGGTACGCACGTCCCTCGGTCGGGGTACGATGACTTTATGTGCTCTTTCAGGGCAGACGCATCAAAATTATTCGGATAAAAACTGCAACATTTCCAA
>UQTI01000102.1 GCA_900543975.1 uncultured Prevotella sp.
GGTAGCGCGGTCCCATGCGAAGTGGCCGTCATACTTAACCTGTACCTTCTCGCCCTTCTTGCCTTCCTTGGTGGTGATAAGGATCACACCGAAGGCAGCGCGGCTACCATAGATAGAGGTAGAAGCGGCATCTTTCAGTACAGAGATGGTGGCGATGTCGGCAGCGTTGACCATGGTGAGGTCGTCAACGGGCACACCGTCAACCACAACCAACGGGTTAGAGGTCTGGTCGTTTGACAAGGTTCCGAGACCACGGATGCGCATGGTAGGCTGAGAGTCGAGCGCACCGTTGCTGTTTACGATAGAGAGGCCGGGAACGGCACCCTGCAGAGCCTTGGCCACATCCTGCTCAGGACGTCCGCCGAGGGTCTTGCTGATATCTACGTTGGTTACCGAACCGGTGAGGTTCACTTTCTTTTGCTGGCCGTAACCCACAACAACGATCTCGTCAAGCTGAGCGTTGTCGTTCTGCATGACAATCTTCATGCCGTCATGTGCCTTTGTCTCTACTGTCTTGTAGCCCACATAGGTGATGCGCAGCTTGGCGTTTGCCGGTGAGTTAAGCTGGAATTTACCGTCAAGGTCGGTGACGGTTCCTCGGGTCGTACCTATTTCGACAACTGTTGCGCCCACGATGGGTTCGCCTTCAGCGTCGACAATTTGACCCTTGACGATTGTGCTACTCTGCGTAACACTCATGATCTGGTTTGGAGAAGCAGCCATTGCGGTGCTGCAAGTCATACCAGATGCCAAAAGGATAGCTCCGATTAAAGCCCATTGTCTATTCATAAGCTTTCTTTTTAAAAGGTTAGACTTATATTTATTTTTGGTTTCTTAAATAATAGTGCTCAAAATTATATAATTTTTTAAATACGCACAAATAATTATGGTTAAATTTACAGGTTTTTTCAAAAAAAAGTTTTTTTTGCTTTATTTTCGCCTGATAAACTTATAATTTCTTTTGTTTTTGCTGACAAAAAAGCCGCCACAAAGAGACGTGGCTCTTGTGACGGCTTAATTGAAAATTAAATCCTTATTAGTTACTCAACAATAATCTGCACTCTGCGACACTCCTCCTTCGGACAGCCGTTGCTGTCGCCGATGGCTTTCTCAAGCTTGATAGAGAAGTCGTCGATGCCTTGTTTCTTCAAGAACGCCACAACGTTGTTCAGACGGCCTTCGCTGAGCTTGAAGTTTTTTGAAGACACACCGTCGGATGAGGCTTCGCCTATGATGGTGAGCTTGTAGTTGCCTTGTTGCTTAAGGTCCTTGATAAACTTCTTCAGGCGCAACCTCTCCTGGGTGGTGATGTTGGTCTTGTCTACGGTGAAGAACACATCATAGTGCTTGATTTTCTTCGACTTCTCACAGTCATCGAGCAGAGCCTGTAGCTCCTCATTGCTCTTGCTGCATGATCTTAGCTTTTCTGCCAACCCGTCGTTTTCACGCTGTTTGTCGGCAAGAAGCTTCTCGTAGGCTGCCTTCATCTCGTCCTTGTCTCTTAGGGCCTGATAGAAGCGCTTCTTGTTGCTCGGCATCTTCTTGCTTACGAAGTTGAAGCGAAGAACCAAGCCAGCGCTGCACATGCCCTTGGGCGTAAGCTCTTTGTCGAGGGGCAGATAACAGTAGCGTCCGAACACACCTGCTGTCCAACGCGAGGTGATGTCATATTCGAGAGAGAGAGAGGCGGGGATATACATGGCGTCCACTTGTTTGTTCGTGCCCCAACTCTTGATGTAGTTGTGGCTATAGACGTTGTAGTAGCCGTCGCCCTTGGCTTCTGCCAGCTCGCTGTAGGACACTGAGCTCGAATTGCGGCTCCAACCGTGCAGATAACCCACACCGACACCCAGCCAGAGGTTCCAGTTCTGAGCCTTGCGATTGTGCCAAAGCTCCATGATGTTGAAGTCGACGTTCAGATCGGCCATGCCATAATGCATGGTGTTTTTGTTTTGGAAGATGTCGACCTTCGTGTTCAACGTGGTGGGATAGGTCTTGCCTGTAGAAGGGTCTTTGATCTCAAAGTCGCGCTTCGTGGTGGTGGAAAGCCAGTCTTTGTCTGAAGACTTCAGCATGTCGTATTCCAGGTTCAAGCCCAACCTTATCCACGGCTTGATGTTATATTTCACTCCGACGTCTCCAAAAGGCATGATGGGCTTATGCGTGGCCATGCCGTTCGTGCCCCTCATGTCATGATGGACTGTTCCGCCGCCCTGAACATATACCGACCAAGTGTGGGTGCGCACCGTGTCGTTATATGTCTGGGCTTGGAGTGTGGCAGCCGTCGCTAAGACGGCGACTGCCATGGTTAAACGTTTTAGTCTCATAATTGTAACTGCTTTGAATTTGTAATGCGGTAGCATATTGGCATGAGATGTTCATGCTCTTTCTGCAGATTCTTACTTATTCGGGATACTCGAAAGATGGAGTTCCTGTTGCATCAGCATCATTTTGCAAGTAAAAGTTGCACTTCAAAACCGACATGATGACTCCATCTTTATAGGTAGTCAAGTTAAGCAATGTGTTGCTGACTCCTCCATAGGAGAGGCTATTCTTTCCTTTGGCATCCACGTAAAGGATGTGTAAGATGTTCTTAACGGTTGAAGTAATATTATAATTCATCTGCTCTGGCACTTTGGCTATTCTGATAACCTTCTTGCCGTTGGCGAGTTGCATGGGCTGGAGTGTACCTGCCACAACTTCTGTTGTTGAAACAACTTGCTCGGTATTTACCTTGATTAAGTTGTTGTTCTGTACCGTGCCTGTATAAGCTGAATAGTAGGCGTAGCACAGGATAGTAGGCTTCTGTACCTCAAGCATGTCTGAGATGATTTTCTTCAGAGTTGGGTCTGCTGATACTGCTGCCCACATCGCTGGTTCCATGTATACAGAGGTTTTGTCGGCAGGATCCTGATAGATGCCGTTGTCGGCAGCCATCTTTTCCAACTGCTTGAGCATGGCCTGTGAGTTGGCGTCCTGCTTGTCCTTCAGTTCACCAATGGCTGTGGTGATGGCCGACTGTAGAGCGGTGTTTGAAGCCACCACTGAAGCCACACCGTTGCTGATGGCAGTGTTGAGAGCACTTGTCTGTGCTGTGATGGCATTGACCACTCCTGCGATGACAAGGTTCATGTCGGTTGTCTGCTGTGTGATGGCACTCTTTATGCCGTTCTCCAAACCTGTGATAGAGCCCTTGATCTCGCCTCCCTGTGTGGTGATGGCTGTTCCGATAATGCCGCCCTGTTGGTTTACTGCTGCCACAATAACGTCACCGTTCTGACCGATGGCTGTAACGATCTTGCCGCCTTGCTGCTCAATCATTTCCTTAAGGGCGATGAGCTGGTTCTTCATGCCGTTCTCCATGTTGACGATGGCTGTTGTGTTGTCACTCAACTTGACGGTGAGTTGTCCCGACATGGCGTCGATGCTACCCTTCACGGTTGTGTAGCCCGTGGTGATGTTGGTGTTCACGTTGTTGATGGCGGTCTTTAGGTTGGCCAGTTCGCCCTTGATCTTGCCCAGTGTGGTGTTGCCGCTTCCCAGCTTGTTCTCCACTGCTTTGAGACGGAGGTCGAGCGTGGTGTTGATCTTGTCGTTGACAACCTCAATCTTTCCAAGACCGGCACCTACGATGGTGTTGATGGCTTCAAGCTTTGTGCCTAACGTCAAGTTCTGGCTCTTCAACTCGGTTGTGAGGTCGAGGATGCTGCTCTTTATCTGTGTAGAGATGAGTGAAGCGTTGCTGTCGATGCAAAGGCGGAGCAGACGACTCTGGGCCTCGATAACGTCGTTCTGTTTGCCGATGGCTGTGACGATGCTGTTGCCGTGGTTGTCGATCTTCGTGCTCAGCTCGGTGAAACCGTTTATCAGAGTGGTGTTGATCTGTGCCATGCCTGTCTTTGTGGTCTTCTCAAGGAGCGTTATGGCACCCGTGTTCTTGTCAATCTCTACCTTGATGTCGGCGAGACCTGCCTGAACGGCTGTGGTGAGTGCGTTGAGACGTGCCTCCAGACTTGATGTCTGGTCATTGATTGCTTTGATGAGGGCATTGGCCTGAGCAATGATTGTTGCGTTGAGGAGCTTGCCTGTGGTGTCGATCTGCAGGCGCAGGAGCTCACCGTTCTTGTTCATGGCGGTAACGATCTTGACGCCGTTATCGTCCATTGCTGTCTTGATGGTGGTGAATCCGGCGGTCAGCGTGCCGTCAACCTTGTCGAGGGTGGTGTTGAGAACCGCCAGGCTGCTCTGGGTGTTCTGGTCGAGGAGCGTGATGGCACCCGTGTTCTTGTTAATCTCAACCTTGATGTCCTTCAAGCCGTTCTCTATGGCTGTGGTCAGCGCGTTGAAACGTGCTTCAAGGGTAGAGGTCTGGTTGTTGATGGCCTTTATTATCTCGTTGGCCTGAGCAATGATTGTTGCGTTGAGGAGCTTGCCTGTGGTGTCGATCTGCAGGCGCAGGAGCTCACCGTT
>UQTI01000103.1 GCA_900543975.1 uncultured Prevotella sp.
TTCACCAGCGGTTATGGATATTCGCCGCCTTCGGCGACGCTCGCTTGAGATAATTCCACTGAGCCGATAATTTCCATTTATTAAATGCGAAAGTTTATTACAAACAAAAAACGTCCTCCCGAAAGATAATCATGAGCCTTGTTGTCGGTTTATGATTTCCTTTTGGGAGGACGATAATTTTATAGACATGTTGACGTGTTACCCGTCAACTTTTATTTCTTTAAGCATTTGCCTTGAGCGCAGCAAGGCTTTCCTTGAGTGCAGCAATCTTCTCCTCAGAGTCGCTCTGCTTCTTGCGCTCCATAGCCACAACAGCTTCGGGAGCGTGGGCCACGAACTTCTCGTTGGCGAGCTTCTTCTTGACACCGGCGAGGAAACCTTCGAGGTGCTTGAGCTGAGCCTCCTGCTTCTCGATCTCGGCCGCCACGTCGATGAGGTCGCCCAGAGGCACGGCAAACTCGTCGGTGCCTACCATGAATGCCGAAGCGGTGGCATCCTTCTCAGCCACAACGTTGATGTCAGAAAGGTTTGCCATCTTTGTGATGACAGAGGTGTAGGCCTCAAAGTCGTTCTTGCCGACAACCTGCAGTGTGAGAGCGTCCTTGTTGGGGATGTTCTTCTGGTTGCGCACGGTGCGCACACCACTGACGATGAGCTTCACGTTCTCGATGGCGGCAGCCAATGCGTCGTCATCGGCAGTTGGAGCGGCAAGGTCGAGCTGTGCACGCATAATGCTCTCGCCGTCCTTGCGGTCGTAGATGTGCTGCCACAGCTCCTCTGTGATGAACGGCATGAACGGATGCAGCATCTTAAGCAGAGTCTCGAAGAAGGCCAGTGTCTGCTCATAGGTCTTCGTGTCGATGGGTGAACCGTAAGCGGGCTTCACCATCTCCAGGTACCAGCTTGAGAACTCGTCCCAGAACAGCTTGTAGACAGCCATCAGGGCCTCAGAGAGACGATACTTTGAGAACAGGTCGTCCACCTCGGCGTTGGTCTGTTTCAGCTTGGCCTCAAACCATTTTGCTGCTATGGCGCATGCCTCGGGCTGCTCGCCGTCGGCTACCTGCCAACCCTTCACCAGACGGAAGGCGTTCCAGATCTTGTTGTTGAAGTTGCGTCCTTGCTCGCAGAGGCTCTCGTCGAAGAGAATGTCGTTGCCAGCGGGAGCAGAGAGCATCATGCCCATGCGCACGCCGTCGGCACCATATTTCTCAATCAGACCGATGGGGTCGGGCGAGTTGCCAAGACTCTTCGACATCTTGCGGCCGAGCTTGTCGCGCACGATACCTGTGAAGTAGACGTTGCGGAAGGGCACATCCTTCATATATTCCTCGCCGGCCATAATCATACGGGCCACCCAGAAGAAGATGATGTCGGGACCTGTAACGAGGTCAGAGGTGGGATAATAATATTTTATCTCCTCGTTGCCGGGGGTGTTGATGCCGTCGAACAGAGAGATAGGCCAGAGCCATGATGAGAACCATGTGTCGAGAGCGTCCTCGTCGTGGGTGAGCTGGTCGGCAGTGATGTTCTCGTAACCCTCAATCTTGTGAGCCTCCTCAAGAGCCTCTTCCTTGGTCAGAGCCACAACAAACTTCTCCTCTGCACCTTCGGCTGTCGGCAGGAAGTAGGCCGGTATGCGGTGTCCCCACCAGAGCTGACGTGAGATACACCAGTCCTGAATGTTCTCCAACCAGTTGCGGTAAGTGGTTACATATTTTGTGGGGTGGAACTTGATCTTGCCTTCGAGCACTGGAGGCAGGGCGATGTCGGCGAAGTGTTTCATCGAGAGGAACCACTGCTTGCAGAGACGAGGCTCCACGGCTGTGTCCTGGTTGCGCTCCGAGTAGCCCACCTTGTTGTCATAGTCTTCAATCTTCTCCATCAGGCCAGCAGCCTTCAGGTCTTCAGCAATCTGTTTGCGCACATCCATGCGGTCCATGCCCACATACATGCCGGCAGCCTCAGAGATGGTGCCGTCGGGGTTGAAGATGTCGATGGTCTCGAGGTTATGTGCCTTTCCAAGGGCGTAGTCGTTGACATCGTGTGCTGGAGTAACCTTCAGACAGCCTGTTCCGAACTCTATGTCCACATAGCGGTCATCGATCACGGGGATCACGCGGTTCACCAGAGGCACGATAACCTTATGGCCGCGCAGCCATTGGTTCTTCGGGTCCTTGGGGTTGATGCACATGGCGGTGTCGCCCATGATGGTCTCAGGACGTGTTGTGGCTACCACAGCATAGAAGCGTCCGTCAGCATCCTGGTGCAGCACCTCGCCCTCGCAGCCTGTAGGCACAACGGGGTTGGTGTCGGCATCAGCCACATAGTAGCGCAGGTTGAACAGGTGGCTCTTCTCGTCGCGGTAGATAACCTCCTCTGTAGAGAGCACGGTCTGTGCCTTCGGGTCCCAGTTGACCATACGCAAGCCACGGTAGATAAGGCCCTTCTTGTAGAGGTCTACAAACACCTTGAGCACGCTCTCTGAGCGCTTCTCGTCCATGGTGAAGGCTGTGCGGTCCCAATCGCATGAGGCACCCAGACGGCGGAGCTGCTTGAGGATGATGCCTCCGTGCTCGTTGGTCCAGTCCCACGCATGCTCAAGAAACTGCTCGCGTGTCAGGTCGCGCTTCTTGATGCCCTGCTCAGCCAAACGGTTCACCACCTTTGCCTCTGTAGCGATTGAAGCGTGGTCGGTTCCAGGCACCCAGCATGCGTTCATGCCTTTCATTCGTGCCCGGCGCACGAGGATGTCCTGAATTGTGTTGTTGAGCATGTGTCCCATGTGCAGCACACCCGTCACGTTTGGTGGCGGAATGACCACGGTGTAGGGTTTGCGTCCATCGGGCTTGCTACTGAACATCTTGTTGTCAAGCCAATACTCATACCATTTCGACTCCACTGCTTGTGGGTCGTATTTGCTTGCTAATTCCATACTGTTTATGTATATTTTTTATTTGTTTCTTTCGTTCTGTACCTCGTTAACCAACTGTTGTGTTGCTTGTTGGGCATAATCAGCTGCAAAATTAGTAAAAAAAGCGCGGAATGGGCTCATTTTACATTAATAAAAAGAGTTTTTCCTTTATTATTAATGTAAAAAGACGAATAATATGTAGCAAGTGGAGAAAAAACGAAAAAGGCAACTCAGTGGCTGACAATCGTCAGTGCTGTGTTGCCTTTTCGTTGATAACCCTTTCGGGCTTTCCCTCAACCCAGAAGGCGAAAGCCTCACGGCTTAGCCCTGCGTTTGAGTTCAATCAATCTGTTAACCTAAATTTTTGTAACAATCTTAAAACCTAAAAAAACCAAATCCTAATGAAATCCTAAAATTACCAATTTACTAATAACCTAAATCCAAAATCTTTACTTACCTAATAACTAAAAACCTAATGAAATATATCTAACTAAAAACCTATCTTTTTTCTTTCTTTTGTTGTCGTTTCGTTTCAACGACCTGTCATCTGTTTTCAACGGCCTGCTGTCAACATTGTGAAGCTTCGTTCTCTTTTTCAAGAAGAACTGTCGTTGTTTCTTTTTGACAATGCAAAGGTAGCATGTTTCTCGTTTTTCTCAAAGAATTTGCAAGAAAGTTTTTCGAAAAATCACTAATAAATGATGTAAATCAAGGCTGTGTGTGCGAGCACAATATGTTTTACGGCATATTTAACGGCTTTTCACGCTTCATTACATTTCTTTTAAGTTTTGTCGTTTTTGTATCATGTTTTTCATTTCCGTTACACTTGGTCGAAACTTGCAAAATAATTTTATTTTTATTCAGCGTTGCATCATTCAGCGAAAATCGTTATATTTGCATAATCTTATGCAGAAATTGCTTTAACGAAGCGATAGAAGCGAGTTTGCGTGTACCAATTTTTCCCACATTATTATAATATAACTGAACTTTCGCATTTAATAAATAAAAACCACGGGCTGCACTCAACAATTGTTGTATGCAACCCGTGGCGTTTTTTGTTCCATTAAAAGAACCCTCTTGTTCCATTAAAAGAACCTTCTCGTTCTCTGAAATGAACCCAGGGCAGACGCATCAAATTGAACTTCCCGTCAACAGCCTATCTAAGTAGTCCTC
>UQTI01000104.1 GCA_900543975.1 uncultured Prevotella sp.
TTCCAACCTCTCTTATTCTCCTTTGGCTGCTTTAGAGCTTTATGTTAATAATTCATAATCCATGGACTATAAGCATTAACAAGAGAGTAACGCATTTTGTCCATTTTAACCAAAAACACGAATGGAAGAAAATTTGGAAATAAGAAAGACCCGAAAAGAAGACATCCCACAATTAAAACAGATTTTTGCAACAGCCCGACAGTTTATGGCTTCAAACGGAAACCCAGATCAATGGGCGCCAAGCTATCCAAGCGATGAGCAGTTGCTTAACGACATCAATAATGGTGACAGCTTTGTTGTGATCTCTAACAGCCGACAGATTGTCGCCACCTTCGTGCTTCACGCAGGCATAGACCCTACCTATAACACTATTTATGAAGGCCAATGGCTCAACGATGCACCTTACGCCACAATTCACCGCATCGCTTCAAACGGAGAGGTGAAAGGCATATTCCGTCTCGCCCTACAGTTTGCCCTTAATCGATATGACAACATACGCATCGACACCCACCACGACAACATAGTCATGCGAAACGCCATTATGCAAAATGGTTTCAGCTATTGTGGCATCATTCATTGCTGGAACGGCGACGAACGTATGGCATATCAATATGTGAAAGAGCCTGATGTTTAAAGTTCTCCTTACGTTTTGTCAAACATGATTCTGTTTTTTACGTTAAAAACAGACTGTCAAAAACAACCAATATATGTTTGGGCTTAAATCTGCTAACAAACTGATAAAACACGGTTTTTTGGCTGTTTGTTTGCGATAACAGCCAAAAATGCAAAGTAGACTTTACATTTTCTTGCAATATTATTTGGAAGATTTCAAAATACATATTATCTTTGCAAGCATAAAAAAAGAACTAGAGCAGAAACATTCTATATATGTAATCGTTCTAAATCTACCTAAGCAAAATAAACAATAAATAAACACAATAAACCAACCAATTTTTATGGGCGAAAAAAGAATTTACACATTTGGAAATGGCCAGGCTGAAGGAAAGGCCGACATGAGAAACTTGCTTGGTGGCAAAGGTGCCAACCTTGCAGAGATGAACCTTATTGGAGTGCCAGTTCCTCCTGGTTTCACAATAACCACAGATACCTGTAACGAATATTTTGAGAAAGGCAAAGACGAGGTAGTGGCCCTTCTTAAGGATGAGGTAGCAAAATCGGTTGCACACATCGAGAACCTGATGAACAGCAAGTTTGGCGATGCAGAGAATCCTCTGCTTGTGTCTGTTCGCTCTGGAGCACGCGCATCTATGCCTGGCATGATGGACACCATTCTCAACCTTGGTCTTAACGACACCGTGGTTGCCGGATTGGCAGCCAAGACAGGCAACGAGCGTTTTGCTTATGACAGTTACCGTCGCTTCGTTCAGATGTATGGTGACGTGGTGCTTGGCATGAAGCCTGTAAACAAGGAAGACATTGACCCGTTTGAGGCCATCATAGAGAAGGTAAAGGAGCAACGCGGCATCACTCTCGACAACGAGCTTACCGTGGACGAGCTAAAGCAACTTGTGACCCTTTTCAAAGAAGCTATAAAGCAGCAGACAGGCAAAGACTTCCCCAACGATCCAATGGAGCAGCTCTGGGGTGCCATCTGCGCTGTGTTTGACAGCTGGATGAACGAACGTGCCATCCTTTACCGCAAGATGGAGGGCATTCCTGCTGAATGGGGAACAGCCGTGACCGTAATGGCCATGGTGTTTGGCAACATGGGCGACAGCTCTGCTACAGGCGTATGCTTTAGCCGCGATGCTGCTACAGGCGAGAACATCTTCAACGGCGAGTATCTCGTTAACGCACAGGGCGAGGACGTTGTGGCTGGTATCCGCACACCGCAGCAGATCACCAAGGAAGGCTCACAGCGTTGGGCAAAGCAGCAATGTATAGAAGAAGAGGTTCGCGCCTCTAAATATCCTTCTATGGAAGAGGCCATGCCCGAGATTTATGCTCAGCTTAACGCTCTGCAAGACAAACTTGAGAAACACTATCACGACATGCAAGACATGGAGTTTACCGTTCAGGAAGGCAAACTCTGGTTCCTCCAGACTCGTAACGGCAAGCGCACAGGCACAGCCATGGTAAAGATTGCTATGGATCTTCTCGCAGAAGGCGAGATTGACGAAAAGACAGCTCTGATGCGTTGCGAGCCAAACAAGCTCGATGAGCTCCTCCACCCCATCTTTGACAAGCAGGCTCTGGCACAGGCCAAGGTGCTAACACGCGGTCTCCCTGCCTCACCAGGCGCTGCATGCGGACAGATTGTGTTCTTTGCTGACGACGCTAAAGAGTGGCACGAGGCAGGCCGTCAGGTAGTGATGGTCCGTATAGAGACTTCTCCCGAAGACCTCGCAGGAATGTCTGCCGCCGAGGGCATCCTTACGGCTCGTGGCGGCATGACCTCTCACGCTGCCGTTGTGGCTCGCGGCATGGGCAAGTGTTGCGTATCGGGTGCTGGTGCTATCAACGTAGATTATAAGACGCGCACAGTAGAGATTGATGGCGTTGTGCTGAAAGAAGGCGACTACATCTCTATCAACGGCTCTACAGGCGAGGTCTACTTCGGACAGGTTAAGACCAAGCCCGCTGAGGTGTCGGGCGACTTTGCAAAGCTTATGGACCTCTGTAACAAGTATACCAAGCTCGTGGTTCGCACAAATGCAGACACGCCACACGACGCTGAGGTGGCTCGCGGATTTGGTGCTGTAGGTATTGGTCTCTGCCGTACAGAGCACATGTTCTTTGAAGCAGACAAGATCAAGGCCATGCGTGAGATGATTCTTTCTGAAAATCAGGAGGGACGCAAAAAGGCTCTCGCCAAACTGTTGCCCTTCCAGCAGAAAGACTTCTACGGCATACTCAAGGCTATGGACGGACATCCCGTAAACATCCGTCTGCTCGATCCTCCTTTGCACGAGTTCGTTCCCCACGATCTTGCAGGTCAGCAGGCCATGGCAGACGAGATGGGCGTATCGGTACAGAAGATTCAGCAGCGTGTGAATAGTCTTTCTGAGGCTAACCCCATGCTCGGACACCGTGGTTGCCGTCTGGGCAACACCTATCCTGAGATTACAGAGATGCAGACACGCGCCATCCTCGGTGCTGCCATTCAGCTGAAGAAGGAAGGCTTTGATCCTCATCCCGAGATCATGGTTCCTCTTATCGGTATCGTTAACGAGTTTGATCTTCAGGAGAAGGTTATCCGTGATACAGCCAAGGAGCTCTTCGCTCAGGAAGGCATCGAGATTCCTTTCAAGGTTGGTACCATGATTGAGATTCCTCGTGCTGCCCTCACAGCCGACTATATCGCCAAGAAGGCCGAATATTTCAGCTTTGGTACAAACGATCTCACACAGATGACTTTCGGCTACAGCCGCGACGACATCGCCAGCTTCCTCCCCGTTTACCTGGAGAAGAAGATTCTCAACGTTGACCCCTTCCAGGTGCTTGACCAGAACGGCGTTGGACAGCTTGTCAAGATGGCTGTTGAGAAGGGTCGCTCTACACGTCCTGACCTCAAGTGTGGTATCTGTGGCGAGCATGGAGGCGAACCCTCATCTGTCAAGTTCTGCCACCGCGTAGGTCTTAATTACGTCAGCTGCTCACCTTTTAGAGTGCCCATAGCAAGATTGGCGGCTGCGCAGGCTGCTGTAGAGGAATAATAGCAAATATTTGACTCTCAATAAATTA
>UQTI01000105.1 GCA_900543975.1 uncultured Prevotella sp.
ACCACCTCAACACAGGTCGTCCGCTTGAAGAAGGCAAGTGGTTCTCAAAGTTCCGCAGCAACTACCTCGACATCGACAACGATCCGCTTTTCCCCTTCGGCTATGGTCTGTCTTACGTCACGTTTAGCTATGGCAAGCCCCGACTCTCATCCAACACCCTCACGATGGGCGGCAGCCTGACGCTCACGGTTGACGTTACCAACACCGGCGACCGCGATGCCGACGAGGTGGTGCAGCTGTATGTTCGCGACCTTGTGGGCAGCTTGTCACGCCCTGTGAAAGAATTGAAAGGCTTCAAGCGTATAAACTTGAAAAAGGGCGAGACCAAGGCGGTGAGCTTTACCGTCACTCCCGATGATCTGAAGTTCTACAACCAGCAGCTCGAGTATAAGTGTGAGCCAGGCGACTTCAACATTATGGTCGGCCCCAACAGCCGTGATGTGCAGACGCTTAAGTTTAGCTTGAAATAGACTGAGGCCTTGCAATCCTTCTTAACAATTAACAAATCTAATAAAAAAAGCAGCGGAAACCAAAAGGTTATAATGCAACCTTAAGGTTTCCGCTGCTTTATTTTGCGTTTCTGTATTTTTCAGTTCTTCAGTTCTTCAGTTCTTCTGTTTTTCAGTTCTTCAGTTCTTCTATTCTTGTTTTATATCGTGCGTCCCTGCACAACAAAACTTTGGTCTGAAGGCAGAATGTTTCCTTCAAGCGTTATGCGGTTTGAGTTGAAGTTTGGACTCACGGTTATGCTTGCCTCGTTGTTGTCCTTCCACATCCTTATGTAGACCTGCGCCGAGATGGCAATGCCCTGAACATAGAACGAGAGCGTGGTGCTGCCCTTCTTGTCGGTTTCCATCTTATACTTGCCAATCGTTCCTTCCACCGTCACGCCACCCATGCCGTTGGGGCCGGCAACAGGGATGTTGAACGACAGCTGCACCGTGGCTTTGTTTTTCTTCACGGCCACAAAGTTGGTTGACGGCGTGACGTAGGCGCGTTGTCCATACTTGAACACCACGCGGTTTGCCTCAAGCGTGAACATAGAGTCGCGCATGGCTTGCAGAGCCTGCTCGTGTTGTATGCTGTCAATCTGCTGTTGCAAGCGTTTCTGTTCCTGCCTGTTGAGCTTTTGTTTCAGTTCGACCTGTGCCTTTTGCTCGTTGAGCTGTTGCTGTTTTCCGTACACGTCATCCTGTGCGTGCATGCTCATTGCGCCAATCATGACCGAAATGAGCGTTAACAAAATCTTTTTCATAATCAGTTGTCTCCTTTTTTATAGAAAACGTTTTCTTCAATTCTCTTTTATCTGAAAACACTGATAAAGCCAAAATCTTGTATGACAAACCTTTATTGTTTGTTAATAAGATGCCGTGCATGCAAAACCTTCTGCTGCCACGCGGTCGCGTATGGTGTTAAGCTCTTCGCGAGTGGCTTTCAGAAGGTCCTGGTCTGGTGTCTCGCGGTCAATGGTGTAGATCATCACCTCCATTGGCTTGATCTTGCGCAGGGCTTCAAGCCATGGCGTGACAAAGCGCTCAGAGGTGTTGTCCACATTGTCGGCACCCATGCGGCCTTTCATGAACATGGTCTGTATGATGACGTGGCCGTTGAACGAGCGCAACCCCTCTATGATGTTGTCTACGTTATAGTTGGGGCTGACGGGGCGGTCCACCTTTCTTATATAGTCGATGTCCACGGTGTCGAGCTTAAGGATGTTGTTGTCAACCTTCATCAGCGCGTCATGAACTTGTGGTCGGTGAATGAACGTAGAGTTGCTGAGCACCGACACTTTGGCTTCAGGAAAATATTTGTCTCTTAGGGCTATGGTGTCGTCAATTATCTCCGCAAACTGTGGGTGTCCTGTCGGTTCGCCGTTGCCTGCAAAGGTGAGCACGTTAGGCTCTGTGCCGCTGTCGCGCATCTCAATGAGCTTCTTCTCCAAAGCCTCGCTCACCTCCTCGCGTGAGGGGCGTGGCAGGGTGGGGCGGTGGTCGGCGTTGTAGCCACACTCGCAGTAGATGCAGTCGAACGAACATGTCTTTCCGTCTGCCGGTTGCAGATTGATGCCTAACGAGATGCCCAGTCGTCTACTGTGAATCGGTCCGAAGATGGGCGATGGATAAATTATTGTTGCCATAATGTTATTACCTTTTTCTAAATTATTATCTCTTTCTTCTTTTTCATTATCTCTTTTCGTTATCTCTTTTCTTTCTCTTTTTTCAAAGAAAAAGTCTATAATTCGGCACAAAAGTAATAATTATTTGTGAAACGAGCACCATCTTTGCCTTATCCTCTTGTTAATAGTGGTTAAACCTTATGCTGTGTGGATTTTTTTTTGTTACTTTGCAAGAAATTTGGTGTATTATACCTGTTTGCAAATGGGAAAAAAACGTAAAAAGACCGGCAGTCGTCATGGATTGCAGGCGATAACTCTATGTATAAGCACCGCCATGGTGCTTGTGTTGTTGGGTCTTGTCACCCTTTCGGTGCTCACGGCTCGCAATCTCTCGTCATACGTTAAGCAGAACATTGTCGTGACGCTCATGCTCCAAGACGACATGACCGACTCGGAGGCGCAACAGTTTTGTGCCCGTCTCGGAACATTGTCTTATGTCAACAGCATGGAGTATATAAGCAAGGAGAAAGCCTTGCGTCAAGGCATCAAGATGTTGGGTGAGGACCCTCGCGAGTTTATCGGTGCCAATCCGTGGCCACCGTCAATAGAGCTGACGCTGAAGGCCGACTATGCCAACAACGACTCGTTGAAATATATCTCGCGCGAGCTTACGGCTTATCCTAAGGTCACAAAGGTGAGCTACCAACGCGACCTGTTGGAGAACGTCAACCGCACGATTGCGCGTGTGAGCCTTGTCCTCCTTTCGTTGGCTGTGTTGCTCACCATCGTGTCGTTCTCGCTCATCAACAACACCGTGCGCCTCGGCATCTATGCTCGTCGCTTCTCCATCCACACCATGAAACTTGTGGGTGCTTCTTGGAGCTTTATCCGTGGGCCGTTTGTGCGTCGCGCCGTCGGCATCGGACTTCTTGCCTCTGTGTTGGCTTGCGCCGCTCTTGGCGCTATCTATTATGCCCTCTTCCTCTATGAGCCCGAGATCTTGAGCTTCCTTACCTGGGATGTGCTTGCCATCACCGCTGGCGCGGTGTTCGTTTTCGGCATTGCCATTACTGCGTTCTGCGCCACGATTTCCGTAAACAAATTCTTGCGGATGAAGGCGGGGGAACTGTACAAGATTTAAATTACAAAGGCTGTCCGCCTTTGAAAGGGAAAAGTGAAGAACGAAGAGTGAAGAATTCAATAGACTCGCCTTTGAAAGGGAAAAGTGAAGAACGAAGAGTGAAGAATTCAAT
>UQTI01000106.1 GCA_900543975.1 uncultured Prevotella sp.
TTGCGTTGAGGAGCTTGCCTGTGGTGTCGATCTGCAGGCGCAGGAGCTCACCGTTGGTGTTCATAGCTGTGACAACCTTTGTGCCGTTGTCGTCAATAGCGGTCTTGAGGGCTGTGAAGCCGTTGAGCAAGCTGGTGTTGATGGTTGTGAGACCTGCCTTGAGGCTCTCGCCCTGTGCTGTGATGGCACCCGTGTTGGCGTCTATAGACAGCTTGACGTCGGCAAATCCACCCTTCACGGCTGCTGTGAGGGCTGCTATGCGCTCAGCCATGGTGTTGCCTTGGTTGTTTATCACGTCGATGAGGGCATTTCCAGATGCCAAGATCTGAGCGGTGATGAGCTTGCCTGTGGTGTCGATCTGCAGACGAAGGATCTCACCGTTCTGGTTCATGGCAAACACGATGGCCTCGCCCTGGGTCGTAACCTGGGTGGTGAGGGTGGTCATCTGTATGCTTAACGCCTCGAAACCATTAAATAAGGTGGTGTTGATGTCTTTCAGACCGCTCTTCGTGTTCTCGCTAAGCACGTTGATGGCTCCTGTGTTGGCGTCTACAGACAGCTTGATGTCTGCCATGCCGTCTTTCAGCAGTTTGTTGAGGGCGTCGAAGCGCTGTTGTAATGAGTTGTTAAGGTTATTAACTGCATCTACTAATGACGAGTAGTCATTGATGAATGTGTTGCCTCCATAATCGACAGTGGGTTCTGTGATGTCCGTACATGCCGTCATGCTCAAGGCTGCAACGAGCAACAAAGGATAAATTTTCTTTTTCATAATTGAATAGGTTTTAAGCTCCACTTACATTATATATAATGAAACGATTGATAGTTGTTTTAACTTTTTTATATGTGTATTACATTAATATAATATAAAAAAGAGAAGCTGTTAATACTAGAGTTTTTGTTTTCAGTCGCAAATTTAAGTGAAATTTAATAAATGTGTGGTGAACCTCCGTTTTTTGTTGTGAACGTCAGTCTTTTAACGTGAACGTGCGGCAGATTTAGCATGTTTTAACTAAACCTACCGCACGTTCACATGTTTCTTTGTGTTAAAGTGTTGTTTTTTTGGGGGCTTTTTCTAAGAAAGAGATTTTATCTCATATATCTTTCTATCAGTTCGTAATCGAAGTCTTTGAGGCGCTTACGGGCATTTGCCAGTCCCCATCTGTTTTTAAAGCCGCACATCTCGGCAGCTATCTCCTGTCCTAAATTAGAGGTGGAGTCTGACTCCATCAAGCGTTCATAGTGGCGCACGCGGAAAGCGTTGACAAGACGGTAGAACCCCACTTGGGTGATGAACGTGCCTGCCAAGGTGTGGTTCATGGCGCTGACATCGCGTATCACCTCGATGCGTTTCAGGCTCGGTTCAAGGTATCTGCGGCTGACGATGGTGAGGACCTCGTTCTTCACCGATTCCCATTTCTCTTTTTCTATCCGTTGACGAGTGTTCTCGCCGTTACGTTCTATGAGCTGTCGCTCGTTGGCTTCATCGGTTTCATTGTTTTCATCGGTCACGCCGGCTTCATCGGTCACGTCGGCTTCATCTTCTGTGCATGGTTCTTCCAATATAAGATTGTCAGTAGCTTCCACCACCTTTTCCAACAATTCGTTCTCTTGCAATATCCGTTCCATGTTTTCGTTTTCTATAGTCTTCATGTCGTCAATGTTTCGTTTGGAACTGACAGGTCGGGAAGGATGCAGAATGCGGCAGAGGAACAGAACATGCCATGCAGCTATAATAAGGTCAATGAATGCCTTGACCATCTGGTTGTCAAGAAGAAACAGGGTCCACATGACGATGAGCCACACTGCTGGCAGGTACAGCATGTTCTTGGCAAAGGTGAAAGGAAAGTCTGACTCGTTAGAGAAGTTTTGGGTGTGGTAGCTCTCCACTTTCTTCGCAACCCATCTACACTCCTTTACCAGTCGGTAGGTGAGCAGTATGCTCACGCATACCATAATACATTCCCATAATCTCTTGTGTGGGAGAAGCAGGTCGTTCTGATGAAAAACGACGATGACGAAGAGGGCGCCAAGCAACAGAAATGGTGAGCAAAAATAGGCAATAGAGAGCTTCTTGCTCCACAGGTGTCGCATCTGGAAGAAGCGGTGGTAGAGCAAGGCGAAGCACACGGGGTAATAGAGTATGCCAAAGCTGCGTGCAAAGAACCAGCTTCCTGGATCGCCAGGACACAGCATGTAGGGTAGCTGCAAAGCTGTTGCGGCATAGAAGAATGTAACCTGGCGGCGTGCAGGATAGAAGTAGTCGCTCCGTTGGTCGAACGGTCGGCACATGTGGAACCATCTGACGACAGCACATATAACGCCGGAGAGGATATAGGTGTAGCAAGCAAGAGAATAGAAATTCTCTGGTTGGGTGAATATAGTTGGAATGTCCATAAATGTCTTTATGTTTTTTTTAGTTTGGTCGGTTTAATGCAATGTTGTTTCTTTAGCTGTTCTGTCTGCTTTCAGTCATAACGGTTTATCCGATTTATGAATGTTTTTTCATTCTTCTTGGCTGTTCAGTCAGCTTGTTCCATAGCCGATGGAACCTTTTTCGTCATCAAATGGCTTTTGTATCTGTATTTATTTGTTGCAAATGTACAAATAATAATGGCATCAAGCAAGTATCCGTTAACTTTTTTTATGCTTTTCTTTTCGCTGAAATAAAAGACAACAGACGGCTTGTAATCTCAAAGCGTCTGCCCTGATAGTAGCAATAAGCCGTAGGCTAAAAGATCCGTGTGCAAAAATATTCGTTAAATTCGTGTTCAAAAATCTCGTGTTCCTCCTGTGAGCGCACCGCCGCGAACAAACAACCGTGTGATCGGTGAGTTCAAGGGTCTATATGCCACGATGAAAAGGTGGCGTATAGACCCTTCTCTTCAAAAACTACCACAATATTTACCAAAACTTTTCTTCTGTTTTCTTTGCGCTTTCAAAATAAAAGCTTAGCTTTGTAAGCGAGACTGATTAAAAAAGGAGGTTGCAATGCCAAAGATATTTGAATACTTCGGATTTATCTTTCTATTCTATTC
>UQTI01000107.1 GCA_900543975.1 uncultured Prevotella sp.
TCGGAGCCTCACGGCTTCGGGGCTTTTTGTTGTTGGCAATTGCCAACCTCGCACCCTTATGCCTTACCGCTGATGAGCGTCCTCGATGTGGCGGTGTCTTTCACGATGGGTGCAAAATCGACAAGCCAAAATCACATACTCGGCACAACTGCCTGCATATTCCGCTAAAGGCAAGGGAGGCAATTGCCAACGCGGAACAGGGCGGTGTAGTGCTGCACAGACAGAAAGTCTTTCACCCTGCAAAATCGGACTGCATAACTTATTGATTTTGAAGCAGTCCGATTTTGCAGCTATGGAAAAGGTACGCGAAAACGCGCTCATTTCTTTATTTTGGGCTTCTTTTTATTGCGGAAAAGAAGCAAAAACGCTAAGCGAAAACACGTTTTCAAGTGGTTTTCTCTGTTAGAGAATGATTTTTAACATCTTGCGCAAATGTGACTGTCAACGGCAAGCCTTCAACATCTATTTGCGGATTCCTCCTCAGTAGCATTGAACGGCAATCGGGGCTAAAGTTCTGAGAATTCGGGGCGGAGCTAAAGCTCTGCCCCTCCCCTCACTTTCGAAAGTCGTGTTGTTTGATATTTGACATAGTAAGGTGGCAGTCATGCTGCCACCTCTTTTAAGAATAATGTAAAAAGCGATATATTATGAACAATATTGTAATAAAAGCGGCACGCACAGAAGACGGCTACTGCTGTGCCTGCGACTTGTTACCTGGTTGGGTCGTTGCCTACGATGGCGACCTTGACGGTTTTAAGATGTTTGTACAAGAGAGTGTTGATTTCTGGCTTGAAGGACGCCGCAAAGACGGTGATGATTACCCTCACGTCTTCGATGGCGATTATCAACTCGTCTACGACTTTGATGTGGCTACATTGCTCGACTACTATCGAGGCATCTTCTCGTTTGCTGCCCTTCAGGAGATTACGGGCATCAATCAAAAGCAACTCTCACACTATGCGAGTGGCATCTCCAAACCACGCCAACAGCAGGTTGATAAAATCAAGTCGGGATTGCGCCGACTTGCCAAAGATATTGAATTGGTCACTGTTTAATATATTCAACAACGCCGCCAGACCATGCGGCACAATCCCTCGGTGCGTGACGCATCGAGGGATTTTTTTTAATTTGTCTTCTCAATTTATCTATTCATTTATTTTCTCAAAAAACAGATAGCACCATTCCTTGCATCCAAGGAATTCATTCCTTTTCATTCCTTGCCATAACTTTTTTTCAAAATTTTCGCCATTTTTCTTGCACGTCTCAATCTTATTGCCTAACTTTGCCATCGCTACAATTCTCATGTGGAACATTCCACATTATGTGAGATGTAAATTTAAAAAGATACGGCGGTTCGCCTTCCACGTGTTTTTTAGCCCTTTGTGGTGGAAAGCATGAGAGTTGTAGCAGACGAGGAAGTGCGATCCGCCTTTTTTCGTACCCTATCGTCAAACCGCACCCGACGGATTCGGGGATAAGGCTACAACTCTCATAATTATGCAAACAGCATCAGTTCAGCGCTCAGCTCATAAGCGCACGTTGAGCAGCAGCATCGCCGCCATGACGGCGTGGCTCAACGCAAAGAGCATCTCTTACACCGCTATCTGTGGCTTCAGCATCACACGACGCGAGGTTCTCCACGTCAACGCGGCCTTCATTGCGCTCACCGTCGGCGCCATGGCCGCTGCCACTTCTCTACTCATCACCTTCGTCTGCATCCTCGCTGCTGCCCTCTCGGTCAGACAGCTCAACCGCGAGAACACACAGCCCGAAGAGGCTGAGAAAGGAGGCGAGGCATGAGGATCTATCGTGTGAAACATGGCATGTGGCGACGTTACAAAAAGAATAAGAAGGTTGTTGAAAGGCTTTATAACTGCAAAGTGGAAGTGCTCGTCACTCCGCGCGAGGAGTTTAAATCAATAAGCTATCGCAAGAGAGCAAAGAGCATGCGTGCGGCGTACATACGCTTTAACTTAGCTGCGATGAACGCCCTTCTTGAAAGACGGAAAGGAGGTCAGCAATGACTGTAGAGCAGAGCTTTTTGAACCAGATGGCAGTAGTGCTTGTGAGAGACTACGCGCCCAGGAACAATTTCCAGAAGGCGATGGTGCGCTATCTCTCACCGCTCCATGGCATGTGCATTCAGACAGAACGCATCCCCGACTTGTTTGCGGATATAAAGCTTTTGGTTAACGTGCTGGAGCATAAATATCCGCGACGCAAGACCCGTGCAACTGTCGATCGCTTTTTGACAAAAACAGACCTCTATGGCCATGAGTGTAAGGCTGTGATTGTTAAGGATGAGGGCTTTAACGACGTTGCTGATGTGGCTTCTGTGTTTGTCATGCCTTTCTTAGGCATGCTGCATGCTGCCGACGCAGGGGCCTGTCAACGCATGTTTGCCTTGCCGTTCTGTTCGGACAAGGTGTCATGGGCAATGAAATACAATAATTTTACAGATCTCGTAATGTAGAAAGGAGATTAACAATGAACAATTCACAGAAAACAACACAGGTGATCAGGGCAGACGCATCAAATTGAACTTCCCGTCAACAGCCTATCTAAGTAGTCCT
>UQTI01000108.1 GCA_900543975.1 uncultured Prevotella sp.
ATAACCAGTAAACTTTCCTCATTCTTCTCTCAAACACTTTTTATATGTACTTTCCCCCCCTAAAAACGTAAAGACAACCCCCAACCCCAGCTGCTAACCTCATCTGACGAAGCGACACCTGCCAAGCCCACCGACCCGAGAGAGCTCTTTGGCGGCCTGTTCAAGACCAACGGGCAGCTGAAGCTGTGGGTGCCAAAGGGCAAGGACGAGGCCGACTGTGAAATTTACCATTGCCGTGTGTTGCGCCATTCGGCTGACGTGGCGGTTCTGGTTCTTGAAAACAACGGCAGCAAGCACACCATCATAGACATGAAGGACGTGAAGCACGACCACCACCCCTTCTGCCATGTCATCATAGACAACCGTCCCGACAGCCAGCTCATTGGCATTGAGCGCAACGCGGCCTTTGGGTCAAACACCGACAAGGTGGCCGACATTCTCAGCAAGGGGCTCTCGAACCTGCTCTTCTCCGACGGGCGGCGCATAGAGCTTGAACGCCTTGTGAAGAGCAGCACCTCGCTCTGGGACGTGGTTGACGAGATTGTGGAGAAGTTTAACGACCGCGTCACGCAGATTCGGCTCGACTTCGACGGCGACGACGACGGCAACGCCGCCTCTGCCTCGCCAACCCTTTGCGCCAACAGTTTTCTTGCCCTGCTCAGCAGCATGGCCAACAGCTCCGAGAGCAACGCGCTGTTTGCCCTTTGTGCCAAGAACGACGACGGTGTGAAGCTCGACAACATACGCACCGACTTGCAGCACATTGCCGACCAGTGTCTGGCGCAGAAGGTCTACACCCTGTCTGTGAGGTTCAAGACGTTTGGCATCTACCGTTACGGTGCCGAACTTGCGGCGCAGTTTTGCATTGACGAAAACCTGATAGCCGAATTTGTCATCGGCGAGAAAAAAATTGAGTTTGACGATAAAGAAGAAGGGTTCTACATGATAATGTGGCTTAACCGCTTGAACAACCTGACCAAAGACAATTACAAAAATGAACCTATTCAGCCCAGAAGAACGCGACGCCGTAGAAGATAAGTATGGCGACACGCCGCCTTATGCCATGGCGGAGAATGTGTGCCGCCGCTGCCTCGCTGACCGCCACACCTTCATGCTCCATCCCTCAGAGCTTTTCTACCTTGTGTTCTATGTCATAGACACCTTGCGCGGCAAGACCTCTAAGGATGCCCGACGCTTTGCCGACAATTGCTACGCAGAGCATGTCGACTATCTGCGGCACGACAAGCAGACGGGAGCATCGGATGCTGACCTCCACGCGGCTGTGGTGGCCGTGTTGCACACCACCGTGCAATGGGTGCTCGACAGCGGCGCAAGGCGGTGGCAGTGGGTCGCCTCCTGTCTGGAGGCTCAGGTCGTCGAGCACCATGAGGTTGACCTGACGGCTTTTGCCAGCGCTTTCGCCCGGTGCGTTAACGAGGATGACGAGCGCAGGCTGTTCATGAACCGATACATGACCGCCCCGTCGCTCATCTCTCAGGAGATTGACGACACGCTCGATGCGATGGATGAAGAGAAGAAAAAACGCCAGTCGGCGATCCCCCACATGGTCTTTTGCAAAGGCGACTATGTCGAGAACAAGCATGTAGATACCCAGATAGACAATGTTGGCAAGGGAGGCATCGGGGTTTCAACGGCGGGAAAATTTACATAGATTTTAAAAAAACAAGAGCTTGTATGGATAAAGATTTGTTGGAAAAAATATTGGCGGCGTCGCGCATTAACGTGCAAGGCGACCTGGTGCTTGAGAAGCATGTGGAACACGAGATAGGCAACGTCGAGGCCGGAGGCATCGGCATACAGATTGTGCAAGGCGGGGCAGACGCCTCGCCCGGCAAACCGCGTGCTGCCAGGCCCGCATCTGCCGATGCCGTCGCGGTTCTCGACACCCCTGAGGCCCAGCTGCTGTGGGAGAAAGCCCTGACGGCAGGATGGGTCGATGCTGAACGCCAGCCCACCAGTAGGCTGAGTACGAAGGTTGCCAAGGCAATGTTTGCCAATGTTATGGTAAACATGCTGAACATCCCGAACCCTGTTTATGAGCCGTTTGAGGCGCTGTGGGGCGAAACAGACCTTGGACGCTCTTATGCAAGCGGCAATTCGTATGAAAAGAACAAGCGTCTGACAGATGAGATAAGAAAGACGCTTCGTTAAGTTTTTTCTTTTTTTCCTGATGCCTTCGATAAGGGCAACCGTAATGACAACGTGGTTGACAACGTGTCATTACGGTTGCCCTCTTTTTTTGTCCTTACCTTTGCTCTCGTAATCCTCACGGCACGCTTTTGACGGCACGCTTGAGGGTTGCGAGAGTTTATTCGCTTGAATTATTAATTAGTAAGCGTATCCGCGATGCTAGTAGATATACGTCAAAAAAAATATCGCTCTAGCT
>UQTI01000109.1 GCA_900543975.1 uncultured Prevotella sp.
ATTAGGGCTTACTCGGGACTTGCACCCGTTAGACAATGCTCATGCCGAGCATACAACAAAAGCAGAAGACAATGACATACAAGATCACAGCCTTCTGCTTTATTAGTTACTCAAGTTTCGGATTTAGAATGAGTTCATAAAAAAGTTCATAAAAAAGGCTTTGAGTATTTCCGTGATATACGGAAATACTCAAAGCCTTTTTTATGCAATAAATTCAACCTCAAAGTCTAAATCCGAAACTTGAGTAACTTAAGAACTCGTTGTATCTGACAGAAATTCACGCTCTTATTTTCTCACATTTGTAATAAATATTAAAAAAAAGGAGGAAAGATGGTGGCGTTTGTTACTTTTATTGTACATTTGTGCTTCAATTAAATGAAACAAAAGAAATAGACAAGAACATGAAAAAGAATTTACATACAGCTTCCATCTGTGTTCACGGAGGCTATGAGGCTAAAAACGGTGAGCCTATAGAGCCGCCTATTGTTCAGAGCACCACGTTTAAGTATGACAACTCAGAGGAGATGGCCATGCTCTTCGACCTGAAAAAGGAGGGCTATTTCTACACTCGTCTGCAAAACCCAACCAATGATGTTGTGGCACAGAAGATTGCGCAACTTGAAGGAGGTGTGGGAGCTGTGCTGACGAGCAGCGGTCAGGCTGCCAACTTCTATGCCGTGTTTAACATCTGCGAGGCTGGTGACCATATCGTGACAAGCAACGAGATTTATGGCGGCACATTCAACCTGTTTGGGGTCACTCTCAAGAAGCTGGGTATCGACTGCACCTTTGTCAATCCCAACGACTCGGAGGAGGAGATTCAGAAGGCATTCCGTCCTAACACAAAGGTGGTGTTTGGCGAGACTATAAGTAACCCCGGATGTGCCGTGCTCGACATTGAGAAGTTTGCACGCATAGCTCACAAAAACGGTGTGCCCCTCATCGTCGACAACACTTTCGCCACACCTATCAACTGTCGTCCGTTTGAATGGGGCGCCGACATCGTGACACACAGCACCACAAAATATATGGACGGAACAGCAAGTCAGGTGGGTGGCTGCGTGGTAGACAGCGGCAATTTCGACTGGCTCGCCAATGCCGACAAGTTCCCCGGCCTGTGCACTCCCGATGACAGTTATCACGGGCTGACCTACGCCAAGAAGTTTGGCAAGATGGGCTACATCACCAAGCTTGTGGCTCAGCTCATGCGCGACCTCGGATCCATTCCTGCGCCCATGAACTCGTTCATCTTGAACCTCGGTCTGCAGTCGCTTCATCTGCGCATGAAGCAGCATTGTGCCAACGCTCAGAAGGTTGCCGAGTTTTTGCAGGCCGATGACCGTGTGGCATGGGTACATTACAGCGGACTGCCTGGCGACAGATATCATGAGCTTGCCACGAAATACTTGCCTAACGGTTCGTGCGGTGTCATTGCTTTCGGCTTGAAGGGAGACCGCGACACCGCCATACGCTTCATGGACTCGCTCGACATGATTAACATCGTGACCCATGTGGCCGATACACGCACCTGTGTGCTTCATCCTGCAAGCCACACGCACCGTCAGCTCTCTGACGAGCAGCTGCGCGAGGCTGGCGTTGCTCCGGACCTAATCCGTCTGTCGGTAGGCATTGAGGATGTTGAGGACATTCTTGACGATATACGTCAGGCATTGGAAGTTTGCCCTTGAAGCAGGAGACCGACTGTTGCTCTGTTCTGACGGGGTGTATAAGAGCATGAAGCCCGATTTTCTGCAAGCATGGATGACGGAGGATGCTCCCCTGAAGGAGGTCCTTGAGAAGCTCGACATCCATTGCCAGAACTATGGGGATGACAATTATACGACTGCATGATGAAGATGATTCGTGACCGTAAAACAAAAATGCGCCCGCACAATACGGACGCATTTCTGTTTTTATATAATTACCACCAACAGCAGAACAGCAGAGATACTCCCTTCTTCAGCTTCTTTCGAAGCTTCCTGTTCTGTTTGTTCTAGGCGATGGCAGGAGAAGGCACTCCCATAGAAGATAGAGTTCTATCTTTCCACCTTGAATATGGCAGCACTTATGCCAGAAGCTTTAATCACATCAGTCTTTGTTCCTGATTTATACACAACCTTTCCTGTGGAAAGAACAGAAACTGCCTTGCCACCTACAGAGCTGATGTTGAGAGAGGCTGCCT